>CADAGD010000016.1 GCA_902787375.1 uncultured Eubacteriales bacterium | reverse complement strand
GCTCATCAGTCACGTTCTTTCCGAAAGACTTTCGAGGAATCCACTTGCATGGAGCAGAGAAGGCCTCGGCAAGATGGCGATGCTCAGAGTATTCACCGAAAACGGCGGTAAAGTCACCGCCGAACATATCCGCGTTTCAAGGAGCAGGAAGGAACGCGCAAAAGATCACAACGCCCTTAAAAACGGGCTTGAGATATACAGCAAATACGCCGAAAAGCAGATCAATGAAGCCTTCAGCGGACATCACGATTGGAGCGTCTTCGAGAACGAGCATGCTCCCGCAGGCCTGACCTATGGCAAGCTCACAGGCACTACCATCCTGCTCAAAGCCTGCGCCAAGCTTAGGCCTCTCGATCCCTGCGCTTGATTTCTCCCAGAAGTTATTGACACGATCCGGACAAGTTTTTTTGTTGAACGGTGTGCTTCAATGTGGTATAATTTGCTTGAAAGAATGCTGCTTGGCGAGGTGAAATATGAGCTTACTTGATGAATACTATAACAGCAGAGATGAGGATAAACGACTTTTATCACAGCATGGACAGGTTGAATATCTGACCACTATGAAATACATCCATGAATGCACTTCTCGGTTTGACTCACCCAAGATTCTCGAAGTCGGCGCAGGTACCGGCAGATACAGCGTGGCACTTGCAAAGGAAGGATACTCCGTGACGGCGGTCGAATTGGTTCAGCACAATCTGGATATTTTAAGGTCAAAACTGAATGGTGACGAACCGATTACTGCAATTCAAGGTGATGCGCTGGATCTTTCGTCATTCCGCGATCAATCATTTGACCTGACAATGCTCCTGGGGCCCATGTATCATCTATATGCATCGGAAGACAAAATAAAAGCCATGTCCGAAGCGGTTCGTGTCACGAAACCCGGAGGATACATTCTGGTCGCCTACTGCATGAACGAACCCACAATCATTCAGTATGTGTTCTTGGGGAACCATCTCGATGAGGTCACGAAAACAAGCTCTTTGCTGACGGACGATTGGCATTGCAAAAGCGAACCGAAAGAGATATTTGAGTTGGTCAGAACGGAAGATATTGCTATGCTGAATTCCAGGTTCCCTCTGGATAGGATAAAGCTTGTAGCAACGGACGGCGCGGCTCATTACCTCAGCGATTTCATTGACAATATGGATACGGAAACCTTCGCTAAATGGATGGATTACCACTTTGCAACATGTGAAAGGCAGGATTTGATTGGAGCATCCAATCACACCCTCGATATTCTGAAAGTTCGAGGATAAATTCCCGCTTGAAGCAGCATGCAGCATTTACGCGGTACCGACATCAAAGAAACCTCTTTTATCTGCCAAGACAGAGATTCTCGTTGCTTTCGCGGCGGAGTATTGTCTGCTTTGCTGTCATATGGTATAATTCTGTTGACAATGTTCGTAAGCTCAGTTGAGTATGAGAAGAAAAACATATGATAATGGCATTAAAGCCAATAGATGAAAAGAACAAAGATGCCGTTTTGGGGCCTTTTGTGCGGGATGACCAGCCGTATGTTGCACCAAACAGCGTTTCATTGAAGCAGGCGGAGAAGCAGAACTCGGAGTACTCGGAACCGCACGTCCGTTTGCGATATATGCCGATGAAAGGCTTGTCGGTTTCTGCATGTTTCCGTTCTATCCTGAGGATGATAAGTAATGGCTTTGGCGTTTTATGATCGACAAAGCCGAGCAGGGCAAGGGCTATGGTCGCGCAGCTTTGGTTGAGATAATACGATATTTCAGCGAACGGGACGCGGACAAGATTTACCTGTTCACCGCCCCGGAAAAACTGATTGGGCTTCACCTTTATAACGAGTTCGGTTTCAAGGAGACAGGGGATACAGAAGACGGTGAGGTACTGCTAATAAAGGTTCTGTAAAACCTGAATGTTGCTTTGCAGTTTCCGTTTTGCCGGATATACTGCCGTTACATTTTCTCCTTCTTATACTCGTTTTGCTTGACATTACATGGACATGGCCTTTAAAAGGCACTTCACAGAAGCAATCGCATCGTCGATGGGATTATGCTTATCACCGTTATGACCGGAGAATTCAAGTCTGTCTATGAGTGGATCAATACCCTTTGCATAAAGCACCGACGCGACGTCAATCAGCGGGAATGGAGCCATGAACCTTCGATCTGGTTCGTCGATTTTCACACATGTGCGCAATAAATTTGCTTCCACGGGGCAGGGAACGTCTGCGACGGATATACATCTGTCTTTCCATTTTATATAGAAATCCCAGAACTCAGAGATGAGTAAGTTGCGGCTCTTGCAGTTTTCTATATCATCAAGGTAGGGCAGACAGTTTTTTCTTGTCCATTCATCAAATACACCGGGAGCAATGCACTTCTTTGAGAATAGGTCTATCAACTCTCCGTGACCATCCATAACAACCGCTGCTATAGCAAACGCTTCACCATAAAGACCGTCTGTTTCAGCATCAAAGCAGAAATAAAGCATAAAAAACACCTCCGAAAACAATTATACAACTGTTGGGTGCTGTTTGCCACTCTTTTTTTATGAAATAGCACTCTATACATTATGGTGAGCAGAAGCCGTTTACACCATGCTCGCTTTTACAATTCTTGATTAATATATGAAACTTGTCTTTTAAATTTATAGGAACGATATTCGGTAAAGAGTTTTATATAAAACGGCAAGCAATTTTTCCCAAAGGGCATTTTATCAAAAGAACGCAGCCGGTTGAAAAAACATAAAATATTCATTTTACAAATATAACAGGCAACCAAAACGCATCGTTCAGGAGGAACGGTATGCACTTGACAAAAAATATCATATATGTTATAATAAAATATAGTTAATTGTCGATTTAATGTCTAAAGGAGGTTGCTGAGTGAACGACGCATATAGTTATCATACCTTTATCCTTCCGTTGACATGGGCGTCCGAGGGACGAGGAAATATGTCATATGACAAGCTTTGCAAGCTTTTCAGAAAAAACTCATATTGGAAGAGTGCTGATCCTGATCCGGGAACAGGCTTTTCAAATGAGGATGAGCCTCTCGATTTTTATGCAGAATACCAGTATTTCTATCCGCAGGCACGAGGCGCACTCTATGGCTATGATGGGCAGGTTGTAAGCTCGTTTATAATGGCGGAGGCTTTAGTCAAAAACAAAGCCGTTTATAGGATTGTAAAAGGCACTAATACCTATGAGCTTTTGCTGAATGCCGTCAGGTTAAAGATTTATTCAAGCGGCGTGATTCTGCTTATGCTCGAATGTGAGAATCATTCCTATAAAGATATTGCTTCCGTAAAGGCGATAAATGATTATGGGCGCAGGGTATTACCTCCGATAATCAACAAATCGAAATCTATTTGTGCGGACAAGCTGGAGATAGATATACCGAATCTTGGCAACTTCACGACCGACTTCAGCGCATTTATAGGCGGCGTATCCGACTTGAGTAAGGATGATATGCGCCAAAGGATAAACCTCGATTATATGGCGGGCTTCGTGCGGAAGCTGCTTGGATTCGGCTCCGAATACAGCTTCGTTTCCAATCAGTCTAATAACAGAAAGCAGATATACATTCGCCCCATACTCGATGACAGAATGTTTGTAGCTTGTACTGTGACCGATAAAGAGCTTACACATGGTATGCTTTCAAAGAATGAAGACGGGGAATATGCGTATCTATGTGATTCGAAGCTTGAAAAATCGCTGTATGAGTTCATATTCATAGACATTCATGAAAAATGCAGTTGTCAGGATAGGGGGATGAGAAAAAAGCTGCTATCCGAGCATGTATATGAACGATGGTTGGACAATAATAGCATATATGCGATAGCGGCACAGAGCATCGTATTTTTGACGGATGGAGGTGCAACATATTTGATAGGTTACTTTTTGACCGAATATGTTAAGATGGCTTGCCTTTGCCTTGCACAGCGTGCGTCGCTGATATTGTTCCAGGGCAGGATAGCTTCGATTTCTAAGGATATGAGCTTTGGCAAGCGTACAAACCTTGCCTCCATATCGGCTGTAAGAAACATTCAGGAAAGCTTTTCCGTTTTTGAAAGTCAGCTATGCTTTAGCGAGATAAGCTCTCAGGAGCAGGCGATCGAGCTTTACGATATGTTCAAGGACTCATTCAATATCAAGACTGAATTGGAGAACGTAAAGTCGCAGCTTAATGGATTGTTTGAAACCTCCGAAACCATGACAGGTCTTGGCTTCAACAAGATGGGCTATAGGTTCACCGTTCTCGGAGCGATTCTTTCAATTGCCGGTATATTTAAGGATGACTTTCAGGTATGGATCAGTAGGCTGTTCGGCTGGGAACAGGTTCCCAAAGACGGTATTGAGGCAGGAGCAAAGGAAGTTGCTACTGCCGCAGGAGCAAAAGAAGCATTAATCTTGTTTGGTGTTTTGTTCGTTCTTGGCATGATTGCATTTAGCGCAGTTAACTTTGTTTATAGAAGAAGAAAATAAAAGGAGGGATACATTTGAAGGACAAGAATATTTCCAAGTTACGCACGCATATGGGATGGGCTAAGTTTTTCTTCTACTTTACAAGAAACAGCCCATGCCATACAAAAAAATACTATTTTCAACTTATTGCCTTGATGCGAAATGATTGGCAAAAGCTTGATCCGTTCTTCCGTACACAATGGATGGCTGCCATGGACAGCTTTGATTCTCAGATAGGAATTGTTAAGGCACTTAATAAAATGGGAAAAGAATGCTTCATGGTGGCAGATACGCCCGAAAAAGAGAAGAAAAGCACTCTTGATGAAATCAACGGTAAGCTCGATTCGGGAATCACCGAGTTGAAGAACGAATTAAGCGAAGTCAAAACAAGCGTCAATAACATCGAGAGGGCTTGTAATTATGTTTCCGATGTTAAAAAACTGAGTGATAATCTTAAAACAGTACAGAGTATTGTTGACGATTTGAACAGAAAAATAAACCAATGAGGAGGACATGCCTATGAGAAGTTTCGAAAGATTCTATGAGCTCACGCAGCAGACGCCCATTATACACTTCCAGTATGGTGAGCATGGGGCTACTCTGCGCGCAACGGAGGTCAAACCAAAGTTGGACAAGTATATCAGGAAAAGGTGTGAAGTCAAGAAAGAGTGGAAGCTTGGAGATACGGAAGCACTCAATTACAGAATGACAATTACCGCCCCTGATGAAAATC
The DNA here is from genome assembly GCA_902787375.1 of uncultured Eubacteriales bacterium. GTDB lineage: Bacteria > Bacillota > Clostridia > Christensenellales > CAG-138 > UBA3857. The sequence continues at coordinate 28,239 of CADAGD010000016.1, read as the reverse complement.
CTGAGATAAGCAAAAATGCTGAACTGAAAAAAGACTGCAAAAGGATGGGGGAAAAAGAGAGTAAATTATTATCGACAGGGAGATACGATCCTCAGATAAACAAGATGTATTTTGGTAATATGATCGAGGGCAGACTCTCAATCAAAGATTATTGTAATAAGGTCGATGAGGCATTCAAAGAAACCGTGTCCTATAAAGAGAAAATTGTTGTTACAATCGTTTGTATGATTAAAGGATTGCGCGACAAAATAGATGAATGCATCGAAGAATTCTTTTTTATCAACAACTTCGGAATGCGTCAGACTAAAGGATTTGGAAGTTTTAGACTTGTTGCCAAAAGACATGATCCAAATTGGAAGGCTACTAATCCGGTGAGATTCTTCCGTTCGTTGGGATTGCCCGCCATATATGTTAAAGCTGATTCAAGTAGCAGTAGCCAAATGATGGATTATGCAGCATCCATTTATTCGGTTATGAAGGGTGGAGTAAACCTTACGCGTGATGGAGATTATCCTGAGAAATATGTCAAGAGTTATGCACAAAGGGGATTCTTTGACTATTGTAATCAAGTAGCGTTAAAAAGCGAAAAAGCTTTCATTAAGGAAAATGTTTTTCATACAACAAAAACGTCAAATCAAAACTACACTTTTATCAGGGCTTTGTTGGGATTGCCCAATAACTATGAGTATCAAACAAAAAAGCTTGAGGGAAACGAGGTGGCATCCATAGATAAAAATCGTATAAAAAGAATAAAAGTTAACATATACAGTATTGATAAGCCTTCAGATCAGATTGAACGTATGCGTTCACCCATCACAATTAAGATCATTGATGAGTACTTGTTTTTTGTTTTTAATAGTATTGAAGACAAAGGTATTCTTGGTAGGGAGTTTTATTTCTTACTTTCCAACAAAGAAAGCAGATGGTTCAAACAAGAGAAAGATTTTAATGAGAAAGCAAAGTTTATAAGAGAAAATGGACATCCAATTAGTACTCCTGGCAATATAGATTGGAGAGTATTTATAAATGGTTTTATTGATTATTATTACTCTGACAAAGTCCAAAGTGGGATGAAGGCTTGTGGATATCCATATTCTTTCGCAGCAAAACTTGCACTTGAATCGGTAAATGTAGGAGGGGACAATAATGATGGAATTAAATAGCAATAGCAAACCAACCTATATTGCCATAACCATAGGTCCGGTTTTTGAAACAATGGATATTGTTTCGACACCATCGGCCTTGTGGGCTTCGAGCTACATGTTCTCATATATCGCAAGGGGGCTGCGAGATAGGTTGAAGGAGAGCGGCATTGATAATGAGAGCTTTATTACGCCTTATATTTCCGATGAGTCCGTGCTTGATAGTTGTCCCGGAGTTGGGCTTTTGCACGATCATATCATTTTCGAAAAGCCGGATGGTTTTACTCTTAAAAAGCTAAACAAAATCAGGGAACTTGTGCTGAATGACGTTAAAGAAAAGTTTCTTTATAATGATAATGACATCCATTTTAACGATGATTATAAGGACAAGTTTCTTTCGGAATACGTTATGATCTCTGCGGTGGAGTATGAGGCGAGCAATCCCATATCTGGAAGCGATAAGCTGATTAACAGCATGGAGCTTGAAAAGGCTTTTGTTGCAAAGGAATGCATAAACCCGATACTCGCATTGTTTACAAATGAAGGCAACGATAAAACTCGCAACGATAGGATCAAGAAGATTGCTAAAAACAACCTGCACATTGATCCGAAGTATTGGCAGCTTATTGATTATGAAGAGAAAATTCGTGACCTTGGCAGCATTGCCGCAGGAGGTACACAAGGCAGTGATAAGAAACGCCATTATTATTACGCCGTCGTCCGTGCTGATGGGGATAATGTTGGCAAAACTATAGCGGAGCTTGAAAAGAAAGAGGATTTTCATGATTTTTCCGACAAATGTATTTCCTTCTGCATAAAGCTGTCGAAGCTCGTAAAGGCATATAATGGCGTCACCATATATGCGGGAGGCGATGATCTTCTTGCTCTAATGCCGTGCGAATCCAATGGAAAGCATCTGGTGATGTTTGCGCGTGAGGCTAATGAGCTGTTCAGGAAGATGCTTGATCCTGTGTTCCAAAAAGCCAATGAAGCAAGAAAAAAGAAAGATGAAAATGCTGAGGAATACACCCCTTCGCTCACATTCGGAATAACACTATGCCACAAAAACTATCCTCTTTATGAAGCATTAGAGGACTCAGAAAATCTGCTTGAGGGAGCAAAGAAAGATAAGGAATATAAGGACTCCGTTTCCATGCGGCTTATCAAGCATTCGGGAAAAGCAAACACAATATGGATAAAGAACAGCGTCCTTGCTGAAGATATCATGTCATTAAATCGTGTAATCAGTCTTTTAGATAGAGTAATAACTAATAGGGGAGATGATGATATCCTACTCTCCGCGTTTACAAAAATAAAGCTCTTCGAGAAGCTGTTCAATTCGGTCAAGCCGGAACAGGTGAAGAATCTGTTTGTAAATACTTTCGATGCGGACTTCCATAGCGGCAATGATTACCTTCATGACGAACTTCCTACATTGTATTGCGATCATATACTTAATGGCGATATACTGGCATTGGATAAAGATGGGAAGAAGGTTGAAACTGATGAAAAACAATACAATTATGCTGCTGCCCTGAACAACCTGCTTCGCATTATTAAATTCTACGACGAGAAAGCAGATAAGACCGATACTGATGAAAAGGGAAAGACGGGTGAGGAAAAATGAGCAAATATCTGATAAAGTTTACTCCTGCTGAGCCGTATTTTTTCGGGAAGGAAAAGACTTTGGCGTACAAAATAAAGGAACCACAGAGCGAAGTTGACGCCAATAAAGAAACACCGCTGAGAATTGCTCAGTCGCTTTATTTTGCCCGCAGCGAGGACACTCCATCTCAATCAACTATACTGGGAGCTTTGAGGCTTCTCTTGTTGCTTGATAATGGCAGGAGCTCGACAGATTTCTCTGAATTTAGTGATTGCGAGAATGCGCTTGTAGGAGAGCATAGCTTCAAGCCCGATATGGAGCATGCGATGGGAACATCTCCATTCGGCTGTATCAAGTCGGTTTCGCCTGTGTTTATTATGAATAAAGCCGATGAAATGTTTATTCCCGTACCGCTTGATCATAACACGAAAAACGGGTGTGGTGAGTATGCTCCGTTTGAAATATTTGAAAAAATGGAAACGCTCGATGGTAAAAAGCTGTTTTCCTATGAGTATAATCCCAAAGACGAGCCGGTTTCAGGATTCGTTTCTCTAAGTGATGGCAAGATATGGGCTAACCTCATAGAACCGAATACCCAGATTGGAATTAATCGAAGAAAGGGAAATGACGGTTTTTTCAAGAGAGAAATGAAGATGCTTAAAAAGGATCATTCCTTTGCCGTGATTTGCGAGCTCGCTTGCAAAGCGGATGAAGACGGTGTTCTGCGCAATGAGGAAAACAGAAGCATAACCGAGTATGATTGGAATAATTCTGCGCCATTAAAGCGTACCGCTTATCTCGGTCAGGGGCGGTCGGCTTTCGCTGTTGAGATTAAGAAATATAATGAACCTGATTTAGGTATTAAAACCGCGGAATTTCTTACAGAACGACATAAAACCCGTTCATGTGCAAAATGCTATGAGCAATTTGCATTTGTTTATTGCCTTGGCGATGCGTTTATGAAACCGAATAAATACAAGTCGGTTTTATTCGCTGTCACACACACGCGCGATTACCGTGCTTTGACTACAAAATTGTCTGGGAAAAAGCAGGATGGATCGACAGGGATATATATGAAAAAAGATTCACACGACATGTACCATATGCTCAAGGCGGGCAGCGTACTCATGTTTGAGAACGAGGAAAAGGCAAATAAATGGATCACAGCCATGGGGAACGAAGCTGCTGAAACTATTGGTTTCAATACATTCGTTACCGTACCAACATGTGTCCGCAATGATGCGTTGACACAATAAAGGACTCAATGAATTTAACTACATAAATAAAACGGAGGATAAATAAATGGAAAGTCATCTTTATAAAATAACAGGCATAACAAATATGCACGTCGGATCAGGTGCAGCAAACTACAGTATTGTAGATAATGAGGTTGAAAAGGACGAGCTTTTAAAATGCCCCATCATCCATTCATCGGGCGTGAAGGGTGCGCTCAGGGATTTTGTGGAGACTACTGATAATGCCAGTTTGGCAAACAGTATATTCGGAGAACCTTCGGATAAAAACGATGGGAGGATGAAACCGGGGGCGTTTATTTTCATGAGCGCGAACATGCTTACACGACCTCTCCGTGTATCAAAGGGCACAATGTCCTTCATCAATACGACTACTGTGGATATAATCAACAATTTCATAACACTTGTAAAGAGCTTTAACTGTATGCCGGAAGAACTCAAAGGCCTTAACCCGATAGATTTGGATGAAAAAGCTTTTGGCAATGCCGAGTTCCTTTGCACAGCCGATGCCGAAATTGAGGATGAGGAAACAAAAATGATTAAAGATGAGTTTGAACAGCTTGATCTATTAAAAAAGCTGCTTGGAGATAACTTCGCAATAGCAAGAGAAATTGACGACTATCCGCTGCCCATTGTCGCAAGGAACAGTCTGGATGGAAATGGCAAGAGCAATAATCTGTGGTATGAGGAGTTTGTTCCGCATCATAGTGTGTTCTATCTGATTATACTGCCTCCAAAGGATTGTAACGATTCGCTTAGAATTGAAAAATGGCTTCCCAAAGACAGCATTATTCAGTTCGGAGGGAACTCTACTATAGGTTATGGCTATACTCTGGTTGAGGAATGGAAGTGAATGATATGAATAAAAAACAGATTGATGCAATGTTGCCAAAGGCATTGGAAGTGTTGCAAAATGGAAAATTTGGTATATCACAAGCCGGGAAGATAAACAGTGCTTATCGCTCGGCAATAGCAGCTTTCGGAGCGGCAATGACAATGGGTAGTTTTAAAGCGGCGGTGTCCTTTTTCAGCAAGGATGCGGAAGATGGCAAAGCCGGAATCAGCCGTTCGAAACTGTTGGAAGCGATGAATTTAATTGCAAGAGGCAGTCAGGATAATTCAAAAGACATATTAAACTATGTTATCAAATGCGGGAAAGAAGAAGAGAAATGTCTTAAACGAGATTTTATAAATGCTGCCGTTGCGCTGAAGTTGGCTATGAATGCGTTTGATCTCGGCAAAAACGATAAAAAGGGTGATGAAGGGGAAGGGGATAAAAATGAGCAATCTTAACCTTCTGTTTAATAAGTCGTACTTTTCGGAGTTTAATGACGATGAATTTAAAGAAAATAATAGTGAAATCATTAATACGACTTTTTCGAAACCGGGTAGGCTGTATGAAGAGCTCAGTAAATACTGCACACATCATTTTAGGATGAAAACAGCTTATCCAGGATTACTTGTCGGTACGGGCTATGCCCATGAAGCATTCATTCCCGGAGATGAGTCATCAGAAGGATCGAATAACACTAACTGTGTTAAGCTCGGTTTTTCGTTTGACTATGTAACGGGCATGCCCTATATACCCGGCAGTTCGGTCAAGGGAATGCTCAGAAGCTGCTTTAAAAAGGAAGGTGTTGTCTCTGAAATTCTTGATAAGTATAAGGGGCCTGTTTCCGATTTGGAGAAAGACATATTTGAGAATGGAAAGGACATATTCTTTGACGCTGTAATAGTGAAAGGCAACGAACAATGTCTTATAGTAGGAAAGGATTATATAACTCCTCATACCAAGGGTGATACTAAGGAGCCGAATCCGCTTTTGATGCTAAAAGTTGTTCCCGATGTTGTGTTTGAATTCAGGTTCAGGCTTAACGACTATGAAACCGAAAAAGGTACTAAAGTCAGCGCGAATGATAAAGCGAAACTGTTTATGGAGTTGCTTGAGATCTTCGGTATAGGAGCTAAGACGAATGTCGGTTACGGAATGCTCAAGAAGCATGTAGACAGATAGTATATTGTCAGCAGGCGTATTTAGTGTGAAGTGCATTTTAAAAACTATGCAGTGGATTTATTCTATTGAAAAAGGGGCTTAATGAAACAGCCCCTTTTTGTGTGAAAAAAGAAACAAACGTAACATCCGCTGCTTCTGCAAACAGGAACTAAGTAGTCAAAAGCTTCCTTCTCGCAGACCGGGAAACAAATCATCGCGCACAACCGACATAGACGGCGGCAAAGAGATAAGGTTCGTTTTCCAAAACGGCAGGGATGACGCCTTACAGGGATTGCTCAAATACTGCTCAGGGCTCATTGTTCTTCCCGTCCTTCTGCTTTGCCATATTGATGGAAGCTATCAAAATCCGTTTGATTTCCAGGGAATCGTTCAAAACGGAGCTTGCCATATTTGTATCCAAGTAATCGGTTTTTCCCAAAATATGCAGCCAATACTCAGTTTCAGCGGCTTCTTTCAGGGCGATATGGAGCTTTGCGATGAAGTCAGCCTTACTGTTGCCGTACTGTGCTTCGTTGATGTTTGCACCAATGGACGTTCCGCTGCGTAGAATTTGTTATGATATAACCGTTTCATGTTTCGTTTTAACGAGATAAAGGTGGAGTTTTACGATCCTTGCACCGAAGTCAATAGATTTATCGATTAAAATGTTGTCTTTCATATTATCGCCACCCGGTATTGTATCGAAAAGCGTCCGATTTCGCAACCATTATTCATTTTTCAGTCTTAAGTCTTCAGTATTCATTTAGAAAATCCTGTCGGGGAAACTGAAGAATGAAGACTGAAAGCTTAAAACTTAAGAATACAAAGCGAAAATCCCGCCGATTGTCATCGACAGGATTTTCGCTTTGAGTAAAGATTGCCTTTTTAACAAAATCGGGGTTATCGTTAAATTTCATAACGCCCGCCAAGCAACTCCACGAAATAGGCTATCAAAATCCCTGTTACCTTATTATTTACTTTTCTTATTTAGCCTTCCGTTTTTTTTATAATGCCGAATACCGACAGCCCTATGCCGCAGATGAAAAACGCCAGCAGCAGACATACCATTACCTGTGCATTGTGGCCAAATACGTAGCCCCAGAAGCCTTCATATATCTTTCCGTCAATTTGGGTGGTCCAGGGCTGAATCATTGACATTACGAATAAAGCCAGCAGCCAGCCGCAGGATAATACGGTGAAAGTCAGCCCCAGAAAGAACATCATCGAAAATGCTCCTTTTTCCCTGTTCTGCGCATTATCCGGTATCGAAACCGTCTGAGAATCCGTTTCGGTGTTCTCTTTCTTTAATTCGGACTCAACGCCCCTTAAAAGATAGTCCGATGAAACGTCAAAGCAGTCGCACAGAGCTATAACATATTCAATGTCCGGGGAAGATTGGTTCAGCTCCCATTTTGAAATTGTCTGCCGGGTGAGACCCAGCTTCTCTGCCAATTCCTCCTGCGATAAGCCGTTTCTTTTTCTCAGCTGTGTCAGCCGTTCGCCTATGCTCATAATGATTACCTCCTCAGCTTTTTCTGCTTTTTGAGTTTACCGTTTTTCACTGTTGCATTCTACCATTTTTCGGTGGAAGATACGCAACGCAGCGTTGCGCACGCAGTATTTTATAAAAATCCGATTTTAAAAGATTACGGGTTTTGCTAAAGTTTTAATCTTATCACCGATGTTGTCAAACATCATGTAACATCTAAGTTTTTTACATTATATTAGATAATGCCGGTTTTATCAATATTAAATAAAAAAGGATTGCTACCTTTGTTAAAATAGCAATCCTATGATGGCGGAGGAGGAGAGATTCGAACTCTCGAACGGCTTATGACCGTTACACGATTTCCAATCGTGCGCCCTCGACCAAACTAGGCGACTCCTCCAAATGCTATTTGGTTATGAACTGTTTCAACAGCGTTGATTATTATACAGCAAGAGGAATGAAAAAGCAAGGGCTTTTAGGTATGGGATTAACAATATATTTACAAACGGGATGCACTCCTGATTGAATTAAAAGCCGGGATGGGTAATGATTGACATTGGTGAATGTGGGATATATAATGAAATAAAAAGGAGGAAGGTAAAATGACGACAGATGTATATGAACAGTATTTCAGGGGCGAGTGTGTGTTCAACAATATTGAGCGGAGAGCTTGCATAGTGAAGCTGACTTCGGATTCGGAGGATGGTTCAATAAGATACACAATAAGCGTCAATTTCTTTCCGTTCCGTGACCCTGAGGATTTTTCCGTTTCCTATGACGCATATGCGGAAAGGGAGATTTACAATGCGAAGGGACGCAGGTCGAAGAAGCGCGAGAAGCTGTTTATGGAAGGCTTTAAGGATACAGCCAATGATCTTGCATCAGAGCTGAACGGAACGATACTGTGGGATGAGCCTCTTAGAGAGGCAAGAGTATGCTGACAGAGCATTCGGGACTATTTGGAGAACAGAAATGAAAGTAATACTGCAAAGCTTAACGAAGGAGTTTCCATCAAGAAACAAGCGATCGAAGGATGTGGTTGTAGCTGTCAATGATTTCACATTTGAAATACCCGACGGCAAGCTTGTGGGACTTTTGGGGCCGTCGGGCTGCGGCAAATCAACCACATTGAACCTCATCAGCGGGCTTGAAAAGCCTACAAGGGGACGTGTTTTATTCGGCGACGAGGATGTTACCGATTATCCGCCGCAGGACAGGGGCGTTGGCTTGGTGTTCCAGAACTACGCGCTTTATCCTCACATGACGGTGTTTCAAAATATAATATTCCCTCTGCAAAACCTCAAGGGCAAGGATAAGCTTACAAAGCAGCAAATGGCAGAGAAGGCGGAGGAGGCGGCAAAGCTCGTTCAGATATCCGAGCTTATGGAGCGAAAGCCTTCGGAGCTTTCGGGCGGTCAGCAGCAGAGAGTGGCCATTGCGCGCGCATTGGTGAAAAGACCCCGTATACTCCTGCTTGATGAGCCGCTTTCCAACCTTGATGCGAGGCTTAGGCTTCAAACGCGTGAGGAGTTAAGGCGCATACAGCGCGAAACGGGCATTACGACCGTGTTTGTGACGCATGATCAGGAGGAAGCCATGTCCATATCCGATATGATAGTCGTCATGAAGGAGGGGGTATTGCAGCAGATCGGAAAGCCACAGGAGGTATATGACGATCCGGTCAACTTGTTTGTGGCAAAATTCCTCGGAACTCCGCCCATCAATGTGTTTAACGCAAGCATACGGGACGGAGGGCTCTATATAGGAGATGAAAGGGTGCTGAATGTTGGCGCAGCCGATAGCGAAAGCATTACCGTCGGAATACGTCCGGAGGGCTTTATACCGAATAAGGATGGGGCTTTGACGCTTCAATTAACAGCGGTTGAGGTCATGGGCAGGGATACAAGCGTTGTTTCAGTACATCCCGAATGTGTAGGCGCAAACGTCCGTTCAATAATAAGTGCGGATAGCAGAATTGCAAACGACGCTCATAAGGTTCGCTTCGATCTCAAACCCGAAAAGGTGTTCATGTTTGATAAGCAGACCGAAAAGCGCGTAAGGGTTGATTTGAAGCCCATCGGAAGGTGAGAATATGAAGGTAAACAAAGCATGGCTGTATCTGCTCCCTGCGGCACTTTTCCTGATATTCTTCATGGTTTATCCGCTTCTGGACGTCCTTGTCTATTCGGTTGAGGAGGGGTATAACTCCGCTTCACAGACGTTCATGGGCATAGGCGGATATAACTATTCATATGTGCTGCATGATCCGTACTTCATGCAGGCGGTAAGCAACACATTCATACTTGTTATTATAACCGTTCCCGTTTCAACGGGGCTTGCGCTGCTTATCTCCATGGCGTTAAACTCCATAAAGAAGCTGAGGGAGCTGTTCCAGACCATCTATTTTCTGCCATATGTGACCAATACCCTCGCGGTCGGTCTGGTTTTTATGATACTCTTTAAAAAGACCGCTTACACGGATGGAATGGTCAATGCGCTTATAAGCATATTCGGTGGAGGAGCGGTGGACTTTATTGACGGGCCGTATTGGGCAAAGATGTTCGTGCTTTGCTTCTATACCGTCTGGGTGGTACTCCCGTTCAAAATTCTCATATTGACAAGCGCGCTCGCGTCCGTGAACCAGGATTACTACAGAGCGGCTAAAGTGGACGGCGCTTCAGGATGGAGAGTTTTCTCAAGGATAACGCTTCCCATGATAAGTCCGATGATTTTCTATCTCATTATAACGGGCTTTATCGGAGCGTTTAAGGCATATTCGGACGCCGTCGCGCTTTTCGGCACAAATCTTAATGCCGCCGGGATGAACACTATAGTCGGCTATGTGTATGACATGATATACGGTGACAGCGGAGGATTCCCGTCATATGCTTCGGCGGCAGCTATAATACTGTTCGTTATAGTTTTGACAATAACGGTTATTAACCTGCTTATAAGCCGCAAGCAGATTCATTATTGAGGTGGAGCATGAATGAAAAAGGATTAAAAAGGAATGCAAGTCGCAGACTCATATTGAGGATAATGACGTATGTTCTCCTTGCGATATGGGCGGTAATGGTGCTTTTCCCGTTTTATTGGATGGTACTTTCGTCGATAAAGAGCTATGCCTCCTATTCAAGCGAAAAGATTCCTGAGTTCATACCGAGAGAACCTACGCTTGAAAACTATTCGACCGCCTTTACACAGGTTCCGCTTTCGGGTTATTTCTCAAACACCCTGATTTTCACGGTCGTAACGACAGCTCTTATGCTCATAGTAACGGTTCTTGCGGCGTTTGCTTTTTCAAGGCTTGAGTTCAAGGGAAAGAACCTTGTTTTCACAATGTTCATCGCTCTTATGATGATTCCCTCTGAGCTGGTGGTTATAACCAATTATCATACGATTACCGAGCTTGGCTTGAGAAACACGTTTACGGGTCTTATACTGCCGTCGGTAACATCCGTGTTTTACATCTATCTGCTTAAAGAGAATTTTGAGCAGATACCGGACGAGCTTTATAAGGCGGCAAAGGTGGATGGCACATCCGATTTCAAGTATCTGACAAAGGTGATGATTCCCATATGCAGACCTACTATAATAACGATAACAATACTCAAAACGGTTGAATGCTGGAATTCATACGTCTGGCCGAGACTGATAACGACAAAGCAGAGCCATTATCTCGTATCGAACGGAATACAGGAATTGCGTGAGAACGGCATAGGACGTGAGAATATACCCGCAATGATGGCGGCGGTAGTTGTAATATCGGTACCCCTTATTGTGCTTTTCCTGATATTCAGAAAGCGCATAATGGAGGGCGTTTCAAGGGGAGGTACAAAGGGATGAGAAAAATAATCAAGGCAGGGCTTTGTCATGTAATGCTGACAGCGTTCCTTTTCCTTCTGATTCCGCTTGGCGGATGCCATGGGTCTGCCGGACTGCCTGAGTTCCGAATACCGGAGTCCTTTGACACTTCAAGGAGCTTTGAGCTGTCCTTCTGGGCAAAGAACGATACTAACCGATCACAGGTGAACATCTATAAGAAGGCCATATCGGATTTTGAGAGCATATATCCCAACATAAAGGTGAATCTGAGGCTCTATACTGATTATGGAAAGATATATAACGATGTCATAACAAACATCTCGACGGGAACGACGCCCAATATCTGCATAACATATCCGGATCATATAGCCTCTTACATAACCGGAAGCAATGTTGTAGCTCCGCTTGAGGGGCTTATGGATGATCCACGATACGGTCTCGGAGGGGCTGAGGTAAGGTTTGACGCACCAAAGCGATCCGAGCTTGTTGAGAAATTCATGGATGAGTGCGTTGTATCGGGGATGCAGTATGGCGTGCCGTTTATGCGCTCAACGGAAGCGTGCTATATAAACAAGACAATGGTCGAAAGCATGGGTTACAGGATTCCCGAATCACTCACATGGGATTTCATTTGGGAAGTCTCCGATGCAGCCATGGAGAAGGATGAAAACGGTCTTTTCAAGGTGAACGGTCAGAACGTGATGATACCGTTCATGTATAAGTCAACCGATAATATGATGATACAAATGCTCAAACAGAAGGGAGCGGGCTATTCGGATTCCGAGGGAAACATACTGCTGTTCAATGATGATACAAAGGAGCTGCTTTGCAGCATTGTCCCCCATGTTGTCAACGGAGCATTTTCCACATTCAAAACGACGGGTTATCCGGGCAATTTTCTCAATGCAGGTCAATGTATATTTGCGATTGACTCAACCGCAGGCGCTACATGGATGGGCTCAGGAGCGGGGCATCAGGATATAGCGGAGGAGAGGATTGTCGATTTTGAAACAGTCGTAATGCCCATACCTCAGTTTGATTCCGAAAATCCGCAGATGATTTCCCAGGGGCCGTCCATTTGCGTATTCAATAAGAGTGACGCACAGGAGGTGCTGGCTTCATGGCTGTTCACTCAATACCTCCTTACCAATGACGTGCAGATAGCGTATTCACAGACCGAGGGCTATATACCGGTTACGAAAAAGGCGATAGAGTCGGATAAGTACCGTGATTATCTGACGAGGGCGGGGGAGGACAGCGAGCTGTATTACCGAGTGAAGATAGATGCTGTGAGAATGCTTCTTGATAATATCGACAATACATTTATAACGCCTGTGTGGAACGGCTCGACATCTCTGCGCGATGCGGCGGGAAACCTTATAGAAAGCACGGTAAAGTCGGTAAGACGCAAAGAGACTGTCAATGACGCCTATTTTGAGAAACTGTATTCGGATACCGCCTCGCTGTACAGGCTCGGACAGAACAGAGCCGATACTGCCTCAGGCAAAAAGGAGCTTGGTGCGCTTCCCGGAGCGGCTGTAACGCTTTTAGCCGCGCTTGCGGCGGCATGGATTGTTATAGGCGCATATGCGGCAATAAGAGCGGCAAGAGAGCGCAGGCGATGACCCCTCATTAAATAATATAAATTTTTCGAAAGGGGTTTAATCTTGATTTAGATAAAAAAAGCTGTATAATATTACCGTTCCGAAGGAACAGAAGATTTATAGGAGGATGTAAAAATGAAAAGGATTCTTGCTATTATGTTGGTTGCCGTAATGGCGCTCGCGGCTTTTTCTGCCTGCTCCGGCGAAACCAAAAACAACGGCGATGAGGACAAGAAGGGCGAGGGCGTTATGACCCATGCCGAGTACATTGCCGCCGAAAAGGATGCTGCGGTCGTCATCGAAACATACGTTCAGGCGAAGCAGAGCTGGTGGGAGGATAAGGCTACCCTCTACACACAGGATAAGGACGGCGCGTATTTCATCTATAACGCCAGTTGCTCCCAGGAGCTTTATGACAAGCTCGTTGCCGGCACAAAGATAAAGGTAACAGGCTTCAAGGGCGAATACTCCGGTGAAATTGAGATAGCCGAGGGTGCTACGATCGAGATCGAAGAGGCTGAGCCCTATCTGGCTCCCGCATTCGATGCTACCGCATTGTTCGGCACGGACGAGCTTGAGAAGCACATGAACGAGTTCTTCACCGTCAAGGACGCTGTTGTTGAGGCCATAGGTCAGGATGACGATGGCAATGATCTTGCCTTCTTCTACAACTACAACAACTCCGGTGAGGATGGAAACGATCTGTACTTCAAGGTCAAGATCGGTGAGAACAGCTTCACATTCACAGTTGAGAGCTATCTCTGCGACAACACCACTGAGGTTTATAACGCTGTCAAGAACCTCAAGGTCGGCGATGTCATCGACGTCGAGGGCTTCCTCTACTGGTATGAGGGTGCAAATCCCCATGTCACATCCGTTGTTGTGAAATAATCAATAATAAAGGTAAAACCATTAACAAAACGTCCTTAAAGGGATTCGATCCCCTTAAGGACGTTTGCTGTTTTTGACTTTTAAGCTTATTGAGCAGGCTCCTCGAAATTCTGGAGCTTGAGGGAAAGTATCGTTCCCTCATTCATAACGCATGTGAATCCGGGAAAATCATAGAGTCCTCCGGTCATGGAATTGCCTGCGCCGTACTTGCCTGCATCCTCTTCATAGAAATCGGTCTTGCCGTATTTACTTTCAAGCTCGGCTTTGGTCATCTGCTGACCGACATGGAGCTTATCCTTGGTGATGAATACATCATCGTTTGAGCCGAAATCCGAACGAACCGCAATTCCCAAAACCGTGCAGTCGCGTTCTGCCTTGCTCTCGTCACTGAAGTTGTGGAAGGGGAACTCCAGACGCGTTCCATGGGAGCCTTCCTGCTTCCTGTAGGCGGTAAGAACATTGTTTGCCGAATAACCGGGAGCGATCATATCGTCAGCCTGACCCTCGTCAAGCGTAAAGTCCGTTTCAGCAAGCTTGCTTTTCAGCTCGTCGAAGCTCATGGGGAAAACGAATTCAACGTCCTGTATATACGCGGTATAGTCATTCCATTCGACATTGGCAGCTTCGGGAGTCTGAGCCTCGGTCATTTCGGGCGCGGATGCAGGCTCGGAACTTGGTTCGGTCTGTGCGCTCTGTGTCTGCTGCGCGTCAGGTGTGACGTCGCTGTCATTTGGCTTGCTGCACGCCGAGTTGATGATGGCTGCCGCTGTCAGAACGGCAATCGCGGTTGCTAAAACTTTTTTCATAAAAGCCTCCTTTATGGTATTCTCATGTCTTGAGCAGACAATACTATACCACTAAAGGAGGCTTTGTCAATACAAATGCGCAATATATTAGCTCGCGTCAGTTAAGCGTACTGAATATCTCCGCGCCTCTTTTGCTTATCCATCGGTCAAACAGGAGCGCGCCTACGGCAAGCGGAAGCGCGACTATGAGCATCGCGGGAGCCGCTCCGATGGCGAGGGCAAGTAAGTAAAGCAGACCGCCCACGATCAATCCAAGCAAAAGACCTGTAAATGAGGTTACTGTAGCGGGAATACCCTGCTTTATAACTGCCGCCTCATTCGTCCATTCGAGATTGGGCTTGAGAAGGTTCATCATAAGCCCGAATCCGCTCATAAACCATAGGAAGCAGAACACGAGCAGAGCGATACATATTGTCTCGACAAAGCTTATTTGGAGTATGACAGCAAGCGTAACACCAAGTATTATAGCTGGTATGAAGTTGAGTATTATGTGCATCAGCTCCTTAGCCCTAAGCACCGCGGACGCCGCTACCGGCATGGTTTGCAATACCCATATGGTTCGTCCCTCAAGCGATACCGAAGCGCATGTATAGCTTCCCATAGAGCAAATAATGCATAGAATTGCCGCGATGACGGCGGGGATGGAAATGAAGGACGATACAAGGTCGGGAATTTCGGATATAAGGCTTTGAAGCGCGTCGGCCTTTATAATTGCCGCGATTGCGCCGATTATCAATATGAAGCTGCCGAGGTTGCTGTTGAGCATGTATGTCGCGCTCGAAAAATAACGCTTAAACTCTTTCTTGATAAGAGCGGCAAATATGCCCGATTGCTTGCTTTGTTTCTCGTGGTATACTGCTTTTTTCCCTGAATGCTCGGCTGTCAGTATCCCGAAAATGGTCTTGGACAGTATGAAATATGTCAGCGCGAACAGAAGCAATACCGCAAGCGTAAATACAGTAAAGGGCAGTACCTCGCCGCACGCGCCAAGTCCGAAATAGTAGACGGGGTTCTTGTTGCCCTCAAGTATTTCCGAGATATGGTCTATATTTGCCAATATGGTGTTAGGCAGCTCGCGCATCCTGAAAATGAACAGATAATAAACGCCTATGAACACAAGCGAGAGTATTACCGATATAAAGCTCTTGTTGTGTATTCGTTTCGATATTAGAGCAATGCCCCAACCCAGCAGGCAGCTTATAACAGTAACAAGTGCCGAGAGTATAAAAAGGAGCAGTATTTGGAATATAAGAGCCGTGACGCTTCCGAACCCCATAACATTAAAGTTGATGACGGCGGGAAGCCAGACGATTGTGCATGATAAAAGACTTGATAAATAGACCATTACCACCCGTGAAAAAAGTATCTTTGAAGGCGGTATGGGCATGGACAGCAGAAACTCGTTATCATGCGCGCTGTAAAGAATGCTGTTGGTTAAGAATGCGCTTCCCAAAACTCCGAAGAGCAATGTCATTATGCCGAATAGGACGAAATAAAGCCAATCCGCGCCGCTCTGAGCCGTAACAAGGGATAGCGGCACGGAAATTCCGTAGAACATGAATAAAACGCATAACAACGAAAAGCCGAGAAGAATCGCCATACCAACCACAGCTCCGGTGGAGCGTTTCTTTCCGCCCTGCCTGCTGAAGCTGAATAGCTGCCCTAACTGAGAGAACTCCTTTTTTAGCAAAGCTTTAAGCATATGGTTCCTCCGATAGCTTATTCCTCAAGCTCAAGAAATACGGATTCAAGCGAAGCGTCGCCCTTGACCTCGCTCATAGTACCCGACTTTATGAGCTTGCCTTCCTTTATGATGGCAACCTTGTCGCAGAGCTTTTCAGCGACCTCAAGCACATGCGTTGAGAAGAATATCGCGCCTCCGTTGTCGCATACCTCGCGCATCATGAGCTTTAACGTATGCGAAGCCTTGGGATCAAGCCCAACGAACGGCTCATCCATGAGTATCAGCTTTGGATCGTGAAGCCACGCGGAGATTATGGCAAGCTTCTGCTTCATGCCGTGTGAATATGCGGATATGGGCTGGGCAAGGTCTGCCTTCAACTCGAGCAAATCACTGTACTTCGATATTCTTTCATCCCTTGTTGCGGAGTCGATTCCGTATATATCCGCAACAAAGTTGAGGAACTTGATTCCCGTCATAAACTCGTAGAGATCGGGATTGTCGGGAATATAGGCAATCAAACGCTTGCAGTCCGTGGGCTTATCCTTTATGGGAATACCGCAGATTTCAATATCACCCTCGTCAAAGTGCATTATGCCCGTGACGCATTTCAGAGTGGTTGTCTTGCCTGCACCGTTATGCCCGATGAATCCGTATATCTCACCCGCGTTGATATGGAGCGACAGACCGTCAACAGCCTTCTTGCTGCCGTATGATTTTGTTAGATTGTTGATTTTAAGCATGGGATAACCTCCTTGTATTGCTTAAAGTATAAACCTTTCATTTAAACTTATCAATAATATGAATGTAAAGACTATGTAAAATATTTTGCTCTGCGGATACCGCATAAAATATTGTTGGCAAATAACGCAATTAATGATGAAAAGTCTTGAAAAAAGGCGAATTGATGCTATAATACCCATAGGCAATGCGGATGGGATTCGGCATGAGAATGTATTTGGAGTTGTGTTATGAAAAGGATTGCTTCTGTTTTTATTTCAATTATGATTGCTGTGTCGCTTATAATGGGAGGCTCGGCCAAGGCGGAGACCGCAGTACAGCCGGTTTATACTCCTTCAAGCTATTATATGTCGAGTGTGTATTACAGCAACCTTTGCGATGTCAAGCTCACGGGCAACCAACGACTTGATTTGATAAATGTCGCGCTCTCTCAGGTGGGCTACCATGAGGGCAACAGCGTCGGTCAGCTTGACGGTGCAAATACCTCAGGCTTGTATAACTATACCGAATACGGCTATTGGTACGGCAAAAACGTGCTTGGCAACGGAAGCGGCTTCTTTAATGAATGGTGCGCTATGTTTGTCGCATGGTCGGCGCGCAACGCCCGAATTCCGAAGTCTATTATAAATAATCCCGCATATGCGCATGTGGGTTCAAATCCGTATTATTTCAACATGGCATACCATAGCAGAGGCACATATATACCCAAGACAGGTGATTTGATATTCTATGATTGGGCATACAGCCAAAAGCAATGGGATCATGTGGGAATAGTGCTGTATGTTGAAAACGAAAGGGTCTATACGGTAGAGGGCAATTTCAGCGATATGGCAAGGCTGAATGACATCAGTATTTATAACTCCGAAATACAGGGATACGGCACTCCGGCATATACGAATGCGAACTCAATGGCGGTAAATGTTTCAAATTATCCGATTCCCGAAAGAACTCTCAGCTACGGCATGTCAGGCTCCGATGTGAAATGGCTTCAGGCTGCGCTGCTGCATAACGGCTATCCGTGTCCCATAGACGGAAGCTTCGGCAGCAATACTTTAAGACAGCTCAAGAGATTCCAGACGAATAAAGCACTTACTCCCGATGGAATACTCGGATCGGGAACGAGAAATGCCCTGATAAGAGCTCTTTCAAACGGGTACAGCTCGGTTACTGATCCCTCTAATTATCCGGAGCCTTCAAGAGTGCTGAGGATGGGCTGCAAGGGAAATGACGTCAAGTGGCTCCAAGCGGTGCTTAAAAAGCTAGGCGCATCCATAGCCGTGGACGGCGAGTTCGGTGAAGGTACAAAGGCAAGGGTCATATGGGCTCAGATGATGTACGGCATCGAAGCGGATGGCGTTTGCGGCCCTGCGACAAGAGCGCGTTTAAAGGCGGCGTTAGCAGGAGGACAGCCGACGGGAGGCGGAGAAGCCGAGCCGCGTTCGACCGATCCCGCAAGTTATCCGATACCGGAAAGAACGCTCGCTTTCGGAAACTCAGGCAACGACGTCAGATGGGTGCAGGCGGTCATGAATAAGGTCGGAATGCCCATGAATATCACGGGCTACTTCGGTGATAAGACCAAGAACAATACCAAGAGAATACAGCGGTATTACGGTCTTGAGGAAACAGGCGAGGTCAATTCCGCGACGCTTTCCGCTTTGAAGCGGATGAACGCTTCGGGAACATTCGGTCAGGCACAGCAGGAATATCCCGAACCCACAAGGACTTTACGAAACGGCTGCAGGGGAGAGGATGTCAAGTGGCTCCAATCCGCGATTAAAAGCCTCGGATATTCCATACAGGTCGATGGAATATTTGGCAATGGCACGGAAGCAAAACTCAAAATGCTGCAAACAGCCCTTGGTCTTTCAGCCGACGGCGCGTGCGGCCCCGCTACAAGACAGGCGATTAAAAAGCATCTGTAAGCTAATAACGTAATAAAGCATAATAAAATCACCGCCAGAATGAAAAAAACCGGGGCGGTGATTTGTTTCTTTAATTATGTATTACGTTTGGGATTGTCAGTCAAGCCGAGAATATAATCTACCGATACATTATAGAATTTAGACAACTCAATAAGGACATACGTCGGTATGTCTATATCTCCACGTTCATAATTGCTGTATACACGCTGGCTGCACGACAGAATCTTACCCATTTCGGTTTGAGTTAAATCATTGTCCTCGCGCAGATCGCGTAAGCGTTTGTATTGAGTAACCTTTATCATCAAATATATTATACCCATGATGTAAAAACATAGTTGACTTTAGCGAAAAATTCGCTATAATATAGGTAATGAAACAAGTGGTGAATGAAATTTACTGAAAGGAATGCAGCTAAATTAAGTTTCTATTTTGATCTTAATTCCCGTTTGATAGCGCTGTCAAAAGGGAATGAGGATAATAAAAAAACGGAGGTTTATTTCCAATGAAAACGAAATTCACAAGAATGATCTCTCTGCTCTTTGCAGCATTGATGATCCTCACTATTCTCCCTGTATCCGCGTTCGCTGCCGGTAATCAGCAAGATGTTGATGCTAATGGACCTCAACCTGCTCCTTTTTACTGGGTTGTAAGATTTGTTGATTGGAATGGAAGACTTATAAGCAGACAGGTTGTTGAAAACGGTCATAACGCTTATGCGCCCGCAAACCCTAAGAGGCCCGGTGGTTGGTATTTTGTAGGTTGGGCTGGCTCTTATCGCAATGTTACATCTGATCGTGTTATTACTGCTGTATATAAGCATCGCAGCGGTAATGACTATGTGCATTCTTGTCCTGCGTCAGATGTTGATATCAACCGTCCCGTGCCCGCACCTTTTTACTGGACTGTACGATTTGTTGCAGACGGCAAAGTTGTCAGCACACAGATTATTGAGGATGGTCATAATGCTTATCCTCCCACAGCTCCTTTTAAGCCCGGTTATGTATTCAGAGGATGGAGCAGTAACTGGCGCAATGTAACATCCGACCGTACTGTAAATGGCTATTATAAGTATATAGGTTTCCCAAATGGATTCAATAATGAAGTCGAAATAGGCTAAAATGAGTTTTTGATTACCGATTATTAAGGACAGCAATGCTCATTTGAAAAGGACGGTGTTTTAATAAACGACATCGTCCTTTTTCGTTTTGACTATGTAGTGCTGTCATACGCTTATTGCAGCACATTAATCGGACGCCTTTTCGAGTTGACCTATCAGCTCGCTGTTATTGAATACCAAAGGCGTTGCTTCATCATCCGATACGGAGTAGTCCGGTCTTGATGAGAAAAGATCGACAAGCGCGTTCGGCTCAGCCAATCTCGTAAACACAAATGGCTCTCCAAACGCGATTTTTTCAACGAACATGTATCCGTCCCCGCAACCTGATGCCTTGAGGTCAATGAGGATACCGGTATGCCCGACAAAGGCTTTATCATTTTCATAGGTGGAAAAGACTATGCTGATTATTGAGAATTTGTTGCTGTTTACGCATATGCCGTGTTTGTTCCAAATTGAGGTAAAAGCATCCGACAGGCTGCCATTCGGTATTGGCGTTTCACCGAACAGCGTTGTGAAAAGACGCTCCTTTTCCTTTAAAACGCTGTAACGCTCATCATTTTCAATGGCGTCAATGTCGAACATCAGATAATCGCCATTGTATTCTTCCTCAACTCCGGTATAGCTTATCGAGTCGCCGGCAAGCAGCATTGCCGTCATGCGGCAATCGGCGTCGGAAAAGCCCGCGTTGGAATCATATTCGGAGCTTTCGTGGAAATCCTTTACCCAATTTTCAAAAATGTCAACATTATTCAAACCGCTGCTTTTAAATACCGCGGTTATATCGGGAAGGTTTTTTTCGGTTATTTCCTCTGTGACGCCCGATTGGAGTTGAGGGTTCAATGGCTTTGAAACACATCCTGAAAGAAGCATTACAAGAGAAAGCAGCATTAATGCTTTGAACCCGATTGCTCGATTATACATCGGATTGATCTCCTTTTAAAAGTTTTGATTGTGGAATAGTTTTATTATTATATAAAAATGGGATCGTGCCAAACGCAGAGCATTTGAAGTACAATCCCATTATTTGTTTGGCAAGCTTATTTTTCCGGCAGCTTTTCAGGTTCCGGAAGCTCAGGACCGCTGATGGTAATGGACTTTATTACGACATCCGTAAGGGGCTTGTCGTTGCGGTCGGTCTGTACATTTGCTACAGCATCGACCACTTCGATGCCGGAAGTCACCTTACCGAATGCGGCATATGAGCCGTCAAGATGGGGGGCGTCCTTCTGCATAATAAAGAACTGACTGCCCGCGCTGTCATACTGGGGCGCTCTTGCCATTGAAATAACTCCCCTTGTATGCTTTAAGCTGTTGTCCACACCGTTGAGCGCGAACTCTCCCTTTATGCAGTAGCCGGGGCCTCCAAAGCCGAGACCCTCAGGATCGCCTCCCTGAATCATAAAGCCTTCTATAACTCGGTGAAATATCAAGCCGTCATAGAAGCCTTGGCGGGCAAGACTGCAAAAATTGCGCACGCTCTGAGGCGCGATGTCGGGGTAGAGTTCAAGCTCAATTGTGCCGAAACTCTCGATTTCGATGGTTGCGAGTATTTTTTCCTGGTTCATGTTTTCCTCCACTTTGGTACTTTTGTCGCAGCCTGATGAGATACAGCATGGCAAAGCGACGCAAAGAAATAATATAATCAGCTTTTTCATAATCAATGCTCCTGATTTAATCGGTTAATGTTAGTACAACACTTGCAAAAAAGGCAAAATACGGTTATAATAACAGAGTTATAATACTATAGGAGGCTTTTAATGTCAAGGAAAAAAAACAATTACGCAACAAGGCAGGTCATACTCCTTATCGCGCTCATCCTTATCAGCGCGGCGGCAATAGGGTTGCTTATTATGATGATAGGCAATAGTACGCGCGGCACACAGAAGAATCCCGCTGTTCCTACGCAGGCTCCGACGGGTACACAGACAGCCAATACAAATGAGCCCGGAAGCTCTCAGGAGGCATTTAATACCGAGAACGCAACCGAGACGCCCACAGCCGAACCAACTAAGGCTCCGACACAGTATAACGCTGTTGCCGCTGCCGATCCTTCAAAGGCGTCTTCGCTTGGCTTTACCACGGAGATACTTGCAGGTGGAAATGTTGTTGATAAATACACCTCCGAGGATCATATTGAGTTCCTGCATGACAGCGAGTATTCACAGGGCGAGGGCGTATTGTCGTTCCGCGGAAGCTGCTTCAGGAGAAATCCGTTTTACGGTACTGCAAAGGTCGATTCGGGAAAGCTGCGTACGCTCTGGAACCACGAAACATACAGCTTGGGCAAGGGCGAAGGCGGCAATTACTCAAGCGTTTGGACGGGAAGCGGCTGGACAGGACAGGCGCTTACGGTTCGTTGGGATGACGATACCAAGGCGGCGATGAATCTTTATGATTCAGCCAAGGCCAAGGAGGGCTTGATAGAGGTCATCTATCCCACAATGGATGGAAACATCTATTTCTATGATATTGAAACAGGTGAGCCGACAAGGGATAAGCTTGTTATGGGAGTACCTTTTAAGGGTTCAGGCTCGGTTGATCCGCGCGGTTGGCCAATACTCTATGTAGGTCAGGGCGATCATTATTCAAGCGAAGGCAAAGCCTCGAAAATCTATATCATTTCATTGATAGACTGCAAGGTTCTGGCGACAGTCGGCGCCAAGCCGGACAGCTTTGCTCTGCGCACATGGCACGCATATGACTCCGCTGCTGTTGTTGATGCAAATACGGACACACTCTTTTATCCGGGCGAGAACGGAATACTGTACCGTGTGAAGCTCAATACACAGTATGATAAGGTAGCGGGAACCCTCTCGATGAATCCTTCCGCACCTGTAAAGACTCGCTATCAATCCACACGCACAAAGGCGGGCAATTACTGGCTTGGATACGAAGCGAGTGCTGTTGCTTGGCGTGAATACCTGTATCTTTGCGACAACGCGGGATTCATGCAGTGCGTTGACGCCAATACGATGGAAACGGTGTGGGTTCAGGATATTTGGGATGACACAAACGCAACCCCCTGCTTGGAGGAGGATCCCGAAAACAAAACAGCATACCTGTATGTCGGCAATACCCTTGACAATAAAGCCGACGCATCGGGGAAGGGCGATGTTGCATTTTTCAAGATAGACGCATGTACGGGAAATATCGTCTGGGAGAAGGATTATACCATTACGACCACTTCCAAGGTAACAGGCGGCTTCCAGGGAAGCGCGCTGCTTGGAGAAGGTGAGATAGACGGATTGGTCATAACCACATATTGCTCAACAGGCACAAGCTACGAGGGAATAGTGGTGGCGTATGATACCAAAACAGGCGATGAGGTCTGGACATTTAAGGTTGCCGGCTATACATGGTGCAGCCCCGTGGCGTTGTATGATGAGAACGGCAAGGCTTACATAATAGTCTGCAACTGCATAGGCGACATATACGTTCTGGATGGGCATGGCCAGCAGCTTGACAAGATAAATGTTGAGAGCAATATCGAGGCTTCACCCGTGGCTTTCGACAATTATATCGTAATCGGAACAAGGGTCAAGGGAATATTCGGATTAAAGATTTATTGATTTGAGCCATAACAGGACATAGTTTAAACGCAGACAAGCATGATAGGGTGACGTTATCCGAATCATGCTTGTCTTTATTCTTTTCAAAAGAATACTGCGTTGCATTAGCTGCGGCGTTTTGACGCATGGCGCGATCTGTGAGCAGCCTCGCTTACAAGCGACACAGCCATTCCCCCAATTACCATACCGGGAATCATAAACGAAAAAATCAATCCTATGTAATTCATATTAATACTCCTTTATTTTTAGTTCAAACATCCTCACAGGAGGCTTTCAATCAGGTTACTTCTATTATAGTTTCCAAACAAGAAACTGTCAAGACAAAAAATGGTACTCAAAGGGTCTTGAAAAAATATATTAGAGCGAATGACTTGAAAAATGTTTCCGATTAGGATACAATTACAATGGATTATCATGTGAGGAGTAAACGCTATGAATCGTATAAGAGAGCTGAGAACAGAGCGCGGAATAACCCAGGAGCAGCTCGGAAGTCTGCTTGGAGTTAAAAAGTCGGCGGTTTGCAAGTATGAAAACGAGAGGGTGGGCATACCGTATCAGATGCTTGAAAAGCTCATTGACATATTCGGAGTTACCGCGGACTACATACTGTGCAGAAATGATGAGGTTCCCTCACATGGGAAAAGCGGGGATAATTATGGTGACGCTGTTTATGAGTGCGATACCGTGCCTGTGCCGTTGTTGGGCATGGTACACGCGGGTGAACCCATGCTTGCCGAGGAGAACATAGCGGACTATATCCCGGTTTCCGCGGGCGAGGTTTTTGACGGCGATTACTTTTTTATGGAGGTCGTCGGAGATTGCATGACAGGCGATCATATAGCTGAGGGTTCGCTTGTGCTTGTCAAAAAGGGAGCTGAGCTTCGGGACGGGCTTATATATGTTGTCAGAATAGAAGACGAGGTGCTTCTCCGCCGTGTCAAGAGGATTAAAAACAGCATAGCCCTTATACCGAGCAATCCGGCATATGACCCGATGATAGTTCAGGGCGGGGATGTAGAGATAATAGGACGTGTTGTCGAATCAAGGATTAGACATTGATTATATTCAAGTTTTGAATACCTCCCGCATATACAAGGAGTATGTGGGAGGTGTTTTTATGGAAGAAGTTAAAAAAGACGAGAAGCTGCTTGAAACCACCGAGTTCGTATCGAGAGGATTCGGGAGCAGACAACGCTTTGGAGCGAATTTACCGATGCTGAGAAGCTCTGCTGTGTCTGACGGCAGAAGCAATAGAAACAATCGCAAAGTATCAACATACCTGCTCATAAGGCTTGGAATATGTGCCGTCCTTTTCTGCGGCGTACTGTTTCTTAAGCTTAACGGCAACGAAAAAGCACTTGCCGTTATCGGAAAGGCTGCCTATAATGACGGTGTACAGGAGAATGATGAAGAAAGCCTTGGCAGACTGAAATTTGTGGAGCTTCCATCAATTATAGATGTTTTCGCGCCCGCTTACGGATATGTGCTTCCGATTGAAGCGTCCGGATATGAGTTGAGCCGGGACGGATTCGTTCTGACACTTGATGTTGATTCAGATACGTCGGTGATTTCTCCCGTCAAAGGTCGAGTAAAAGCTTTAAGTCGGGATGACGAGCTTGGAGATTACATTGCGATAAGCGAAGGCGAGGATGTGGAGATAAACATTTACGGGCTTGGGAAGATAGACGTCGAGCGCGGTCAGCCGTTGAAGCAGGGTCAGAAGCTCGGAGAAGCGGCAGGGGAGAGGCTTGTGATAAAGGTTTACAGGGATGGCAGACCTGAGGATGTCTCGTCCGTATTTGAGCTTGAAAAGAAAGCGTGAACGGCGGATGTTGAGGCTTTTCAGAATCGGAGAAACCGAAATAAAGTGCAGTATATCGCTCATAATAGCGGGGGTGCTTGCGGTAATTCTTGGCAGGGAAACCGAGGCGGTTATAGCTTTTGTTTCATTGACGGTGCATGAGGCTGCCCATGCGATGCTTGCGTTCAGGCTGGGGTATCCCGTCCGTTCCGTTGAGATACAGCCGTTCGGATTTGTTGCAAGACTTGACTGTACAAATGCTCCGCCCATTGACCTTGCAGCGGTATATGCCGCAGGCCCGGTTGCGAGCATAACGATGGCGGCGTTTTCATCGCTCATGGAGAGCATGGTGCCGGAATATGCTGCCGCAAAGCTCGGTCTGACCGAATACAATCTGTTGATTGCGGCTGTGAACATGCTTCCGGCAATGCCGCTGGATGGAGGACGTCTGCTATACTCCGCTTTCAGCTCAAAATCCCAAAGCATGGCAATGCGCGCATTGAAGATATGCGGTGTGATTACCGGAATCGTGTTTTTGACAATGTTTGTGATAATGCTGGTTTATAACGCGGTCAATCTCACATTTGCCGTAATGGGCGTATTCCTTATTATAGCGGCAATCAAAGAGCCCATCCCCGTTAACAACCCAATATCACGTAAAAGATTTATCACAGGAAGGTCTTCCGTGCCTGTTAGGGTTATTGCCGCCTCGGAGGGCATGTCGATTTCAAAGGCAATGTCCATGCTTCCGGCGGGAAGCTATGCAGTACTCAATGTCATTGACGAGGAGTTAAGGCGAATAGCCGTTATAGATGAGAAACAGCTAATGGAGGCGGCAAAAAAACTCGGAGCCTCCGCAAAGCTTTCGGATGCGGTTGCATTATACAGGGGAATGATGCTATAATATCCGTATACCGAATCAGGAGACGGATAGAGTTGAAAGAATTCAAACTGCTTAAAGCATCGGGAAATGCAAGAAGAGCTGTATTTAAAACACCGCACGGCATAATCGAAACTCCCGTTTTTATGAACGTGGCGACAGCGGCGGCAATCAGGGGCGGAGCATCGACAAACGATCTTCGGGACGTTGGATGTCAGGTTGCGCTCTGCAATACATACCATCTCAATATGCGTCCCGGCTCCGAGCTTATAAAAAAGCTCGGAGGTCTTTCGCGCTTCATGAATTGGGACAGGCCCATATTGACCGACAGCGGAGGCTTTCAGGTTTTTTCACTTGCCTCGCGCCGCAAGATAACGGAGGAGGGTGTAAAATTCACATCGTACCTTGACGGCTCGCAGATATTCATGGGCCCTGAGGAGTCCATGCGCATCCAGTCGGAGCTTGGCTCGACCATAGCGATGGCATTTGATGAATGCGTAGCCAATCCTTCCGAGCATTCGTATGTTGAAAAATCCATTGAACGTACTACACGATGGCTTGAACGTTGTATCAATGAGCATGAGCGATTGAATGCCCTGCCTGATACGCTCAACAGGGAGCAAATGCTCTTTGGGATAAACCAGGGCGGTATATATGAGGATTTGCGAATACGGCACATGAAGCAGATAGCGGAATTTGACATGGAAGGATATGCCATAGGAGGTCTGTCGGTTGGCGAATCGGCATCCGACATGTACAGGATACTCGACGCAGTATGCCCCGTGATGCCCGAAAGCAAGCCGAGATACCTCATGGGCGTCGGAACTCCGTGCAATATCATTGAGGGAGTTTATCGCGGCATAGATTTCTTTGATTGTGTATTTCCGCTTAAAGCGGCTCAGCACGGCAATGTCTATACATGGCAGGGAAAACGTCGTCTGCTTGCCGAGAGGTATCGCGCTGACGCTTCTCCAATATCATCGGAGTGCGGATGCCCTGCCTGCAAAAGCTATTCAAGGGCGTATATACGCCATCTGTTAAAGGCTGACGAGCGACTTGGAATGCGTCTTTGCATACTGCACAATCTCTGCTTTTACAATGAGCTTATGTCAAGGATACGGGAGAGCATAGAAAATGAAAGCTTCGGGAGCTTTTATGAAACGTATCACGATATTCTTGATCGCAACATTGACAGAAGCGAAATGCTTTGAATGATGAAATGTTTTCGGGACAACCGGCTATACGGCTGTCCTTTTTAAATTGAAAACTTTCAAAAATTACCTGTCATATTCGGTCACATCCTGCACAAATTAAAAGCGGAACGGCAAAGTGTATTTTAAAACCGATTCCAAGACAGATACCGGATACGGAAGATTCCGATATGCGGTATAAGGAGGTGAAAAGGAATGGCAAGAAGGAACCGTACAATGGTGCCTGAGGCAAGGCAGGCTATGGAGAACTTCAAAAATGAAGTTGCAAATTCTCTGAATGTCAACCTCAAACAGGGCTATAACGGCAATCTTACCGCCCGCGAAGCCGGGTCCATAGGCGGCGAAATGGTAAAGCGCATGATAAAGTACGCCGAGGACAGTATGCCCAATAACTGACGGGGCAAAACAAATTTTCAGGAAAGGAGATAGGAAATGAATAACAACATGAATTCAGGTATGAACAGCATGAACGGCATGGACAGCATGAGCAACAGCTCCTACAGCAGTTCTTCAAACAGCAATAATAACCGTGAGATGAAGAGCCGTCTTCAGCAGTTCAAGACAGAGGTTGCTTCATCCATGAACGTAAACCTCAAGCAGGGTTACAATGGCGATATTACAGCTCGTGAAGCCGGTTCTATCGGCGGCGAGATGGTTAAGCGCATGATAGCCTATGCCGAGCAGAACATGAACTCCGGCAATATG
>CADAGD010000015.1 GCA_902787375.1 uncultured Eubacteriales bacterium | reverse complement strand
GGGCGCGACGGTTCGCCATCTGCTCACCCACACGAGCGGCATACCCGATTATTTTGACGACGCCGATTGGTTCATAGACCTCTGGAAGAAGGAGAACCGCGTGCCTTCGGGCGCGGAGATACCGCGCTTCCTTCTCGAAACGGAGGCGGAGCCCTACGGCGCGCCGGGCGAGACGTTCCAGTATTCCAACACCGGCTACAATCTTTTGGCGGAGATTGTCGAGAAGGTCTCCGGAACGCCGTTTGAGGAGTTCCTTAAGAAGAACGTTTTCGAGCCCGCGGGCATGGAAAATACCCGCTGCTGCCATATCCGCCGCGACGGCGTTCCCTTCGATAACTACGCTCGCGCGACGGTCATCGAGGACGATAAACTCGTCGCCGACGTGGATTCCGAGGATTACCGCGACGTGACCGCCTTCGACGGCCTGAACGGCGACGACTACGTTTTCACCAACATCTTCGATATGTTCAAATGGGACCGTGTCCTGCGCGAGGGCAAGGTGATCACGCTAGAGGAGCAGAAACTGATGTACACTCCCGGGAAGCTCAATAACGGCGAGAACGCCGGCTTTGAAGGTGATGAGGGCTACGGCTTCGGCTGGTGCGTCAAAAACGACGAAAAGCTCGGCCTCGTAGTCAGCCACTCCGGCGGTATGCCCGGCGTCGGCACATTGTTCGAGCGGTTCATCGACGCGGACAAGATGCTCGTCATTCTCACCAACCGCGACTTGGTCGACGCCAGAGCCTATATGAGCTTTGAAGACGGCGTCAGGGGCATGGCGCACGGCAGGGAGCCCGAGCCCATCAGATCCATCGAGGACATTATGATAAAGGACCCCGACAAGTCCAAGTGGGAGAGCTTCTGCGGAAAATACGAGCATCCCGAGAACGACTTCATAATAGACGAGGTCTTCATGAAGGACGGCGAGCTTTACGCCAAAGCAATCGACGACGAAGGCGATGAGCTGGAGTTCAAGCTCTACCCCATTGGTGAGAACGAGTTCGGCAGGAAAGCCGGCTTGATAAAGCTGAAATTCAGCGAAGGCTGCGTCACTTACATCGGAAATACCTGCAAAAAGATAAACGAATAAAGCATAATCGGAAAGAGAAAACCTTTGTATCATTCCCATAACGAAAGGCGAGCCCGCGAGGGCTCGCCTTAAAATTACTCTTTAGCTGTGATTATTCGGCAATCAGATCACCGATACCAACAGCGTCAATGAGGAGTGTGTACTGATCGTGGCAGTTGAAGTGACGGAAAGCGATGCGGACGGTTTCGCCGTCAAAGCCTTCGAGACTTACAAGATGCTCTTTGAGGTTGTTTGTATCCATAGTGGTTTCGTAAACAACGATACCGTCTTCAACATCCATTCCCTCAGGAATAACAAGTACTGCGAAATGCTCGTAAATGTCGCCTGTGGAGGGGTTCAGAGAAGATGTGAAGAAGTTGAGATACTTCTCGCCGTCGCCGATCTCGATTTCGGGACTGATCATCCAGTTATCGGGATAGAGTACGACATTGTTCCACGAATAGCTGACCGCGCACTTCGCGCCATCAAAATATGTGGGATTGCCGTCTTCGTTCTCCTCGAAATAATTGGTTGTCCATGTATCGCCGTCGCCGTCCTTATCAAGGGTTTCCCACTCGAAAGCGCCCTCGAAGTTCTCATAGAAGTCAACGGGGTCGATGGAGGACTTAACGGGCTTGGGCTTTTCGATCTCATAACCGAACATGCCGCGCGGCCAGAAGTAGATGTCGCTGTTGGCATGGATAACGGGTGCGCCGAAGTCAGCGCAGTCACCGGTTTCCAGGTCGAGAGCAAGAATCTTGATCTCGTTGAAGTCGGAGATGTTGGTGTCAAGAGCAACCCATACGAAATAGTTGCCGATAACGCCGCCGCACTGTGTATAGGGAGCATACTGTCCGTCGTAGACCTCGATGCCGTAATTATGACCGATGTCATCGTTGATTTCCATACCGGTTTCGGGATTGAGTGTTGCGAAGTAACCGGAAAGGTCAACTACATAGCATGTACCGTCGTCGGCAAAGTCGAGAGCGGCAGCACCATACTGGATGGAAACGGGCTCGGAGAGAGCGGCTGTCTTGGTATCGACCTCATAGAGCTTTGCGAAGCCGGCAACAACATACAGCTTACCATTTGCGGGGTTGTAAGCCATCTCATTGACATTGTAAGATAAATCAAGAGCGCCAATCTCGGTGTAATCGCCCCAGTTACCGCCTTCGTCGATCGTATAGCTTACGAGTACGTTATCGGATGTGACGGCGTAAACCTTATCGCCCGCAGCGTCAGCAGCAAGATGCTTACCGGGATCGTCGATAGCATTGACGTAGGTCTTATTGATATCGAAATCAGAGGGGTATGTCAGCCAGATATAGCCATTTGGTTCATCGCCGTAAGTTATACCATAAGCATAGCTTGTCATGACAAGGTTGGGAGCTTCCATGGGTTCGGCATGGCTCCACATATCGGCAACGAGAACGAGCTCGCCGTTGATGAGCTGATAAACAGCCTCGTTCGCGGCATAGTCGCCAACGCAGATGAGCATACCGTCTTCAACGCCCTCAAATGTAGCCTGATGATCGGCACCGCGGCCATCCTCGAAGATGCCTTCCTCACCGATGCACTCGCCGAGGGATACAGCACCGTCCTCAGCTTCGCCGGTCCAAACGCCGACATAAGCCGCATAGTGGTTATCGTAAACATCGACCTCAAGAACGCCGTCCTCAAGGCTGATGATCTCGGCTGTAGGAGCCTCAACATCAACGAATATGGGGATATCCCACTCGCAGAACGCGTTGTTCTCACGATCGAACGCCTCTGTTGTTACAGCACCATCGTTGGAGAGATAAGCGTAAGCGCGGAGTGTAACGTCCTGACCCTCATAGGGCATCGCGCTCCATGATACCATGGGCATGTCTGTGCCGAGGTTGGTGTAAACGTCGCCGCCGCTGTAATAGAAGCTCTTGCGTACGCCGATCTGATGTGCGAGCCTGTCAATGACGTTGCCCTCGGAATCGAGAAGCTCATAGCCCGCCTCGGAAGCGTTCCTGAGAACACCAAGACGGATGAAGTTAGCGGTATCGAGAACACCGTCGCCGTTAGGAGATACAGCGTTACGATCATCCATGTAGTAGCTCATATCCTCTGTCTCAACATAGGGGTTGATACCAAGGCCGAGAACTACATCGCCGTACTTGGCACCGATGAGGTTGTCAACGGGGTTGGAGCCGTAGCTGTAATCATCATAGTAGAAGCCGTAATCAAGAACGGGTGAATAGTTCCAATCGCCATAGAAGCCGAGGAACGGAACATTCAGATCAGCACCCGCCTCAATGGTACCAAGCTCGAAGTCTTCGGAAGTGCTGAGAGTGTAACGGAGGATGAGAAGCGCGTCAGCCATGTTGGCAACGCCGTCGTCATTCAGATCGGCAATGCCGGGGTTCTCAAGCATCTCAACCTGGAGAGCATGACGCATTACGGCAAGAACGTCTTCCATGTCGATGTTGCCGTCGCTATTGACGTCGCCCTTGCTGCCTTCCTGAGCATACAGCTCAATGAAGCCCTCAACATACGCACCGTTGGTGTAGTATGTATCCATGTATTCCTTGATGTCGTCATTGAGTTCAACGGTTACGTTGACTTCAACGGTTTCACCTGCGGGAACCATGACGGTTTCGGGAGCATTAATTGTGCACTTTTCGGTTATATCATAGCTTGTCTGAGAGTAAGCAATAACCAGGTTGCCTTCGTTATCCCTTGCGATAGCCACAAGATCGTCGATGAGGACGCTGGGAACTATCTCATAGGAGAGAACTGTTTCGCCGAAGTTATTGACTTCGAACGTCATCTCAAACTTACCGGTCTTTTCGGGATCGTCGCCAAGCTCAAGCTTAGGACGGACGTTTCCGGGAACGGTGATGTAGGATGTTGTTGTAACAGCGTCGGCAAGATCCATGAGGCCCGCGCCCTGCTTACGAACGGCGGCAAAGCTGCCATTCTCGTCGTTTACGGGGTTAGCTGTGCTCATAAGGATCGCGTCAACAAGATTCTGCCTCTCGGCAACGGTGGCGTTGGGGAACATATCCTCAACATAGGATGTGACGATAGCCATACCGCCTGCGACATGGGGCGCGGACATGGATGTGCCGTTCCATGTGTCATAGAGGGTATTGGAGATGGACGGATCTGTGGAGGAATAGATGCTTCCGCCGGGAGCCGCGATCTCAGGCTTTATGCGCAGATCACTTGTTGTACCGAAGCTTGAGAAGTCGGAGGGCAGGCTCGCTGTGGGATTATCAACGACGGATACATCCTCGTTTACGGAGATCTGACCTTCGCCGGCCTCGGCAAGCTCAAGACCTGCCGCCTGCTGGATGCAGATAAAGGGAATTGTTATGGAAGGATCGGTCGCCATATTCATAATACCGTCGGTATTATTGTAGATGATGACGGCAACAGCACCGTTAGCCTGTGCGTTCTGAGCCTTCTCAACGAATGTGGTGGAGCCGCGGGAAATAAGGGCTGCCTTACCTTCTACATTAACATCCTGGAAGTCTTCGACTGTACCGAAGCCGGGAACCGCGACGTAATCAAGGGTCTGGCCGCCAAACGTATCAATGAGGAAAGCTACGTTGGAGCCGTTCTCTGTGTAGGAGTATTCCTCGCCGTTAGCAACATTGGTGATGCAGTAAGCCTGTATATGGGTGTTGTCAACGGAAGCGATGCTGAGGGACTCAGGCCATGTGGAGGGAGAACCTACAACACCGTAATCGGGGTTGGCAGCAAGCGCATAGCCAATGCCGGAGGGATTCCAAGCATTGCGCAGAGCTGTTGAGTAATCGTTACCGGCGGAAACGGAGAGGTTAACACCGGCGTTTACGAGGTTCTCAAATACCTCGGCATAGGAATCAACATAATACTCTGTGAAGCCGCAAGCGGAACCGAGGGACATGTTGGCAGCGTCAACGCCGAGAACAACGCAGTCCTCAAGAGCGGCGACTATAGCTACCCAACCTGCTCCGCCGCCGTCGTTGAATACGTTCATAGCGGCAAGCTGAGCGTTCTTCGCAACGCCTTCGATATCGCCGCCGTTACCTGCCGCGATACCGGCAACATGTGTGCCGTGGTCGCTGCCGACGGTGGTATGCTCGACGTTGTTGGTCTTCTTGACGTAGTTCCAACGGAAGGGAATCTTGGCACTGTAATAAACGTCATCGGCGTTCATCTTTGCCATACCGGTACCCTGGAGCTCACCCTCTGCGATTATATCGGCAATGTCGTTCTTTGTGAAACGGACTGTTTCAGCGTCGGGATCATTGCTGAAGGCGGGGTGGTCAACCTTCATACCGGTGTCGATGATGGCGATTATGCGGCCTTCACCGGTGTAATCCAGATCCCAAGCCTCGATGCCGCCGACCATATCGACGGAGGAGCTGAGGGAGGGTTCCGGAGTCTCCCATTCGGGAGCGACGAAAGCGTTGATGCCATCCATTTTGTTGAGTTCCTCAACAAGACGGTACTCGCCGTCGAAAGCGAAGCCGTTGAAGAGCAGGGTGTAGTTGTAGATAACGTCTACATCAACATTGAGCTCCTTGCGGATCTGCTTGACAGCTATCTCCTGCTTGTCAAGAAGGGATGCCTGATAGCTGCTTGCGGATTTAACATCGTTGTAAACCTTCATAGCAGGAGCATCCTCAAGTTCGACCATAATAGAAACTATCTGGTCGGCTGCGATCTCGTCATTGACCTTTTCGTTTTCAATGGCGAATGTCTTTCCGTTTCTTATGACGCTGAGATCATAGGAACCGGATGTTCTGGACTCCAGAGGCTCGTCGATCTGACCGCGTTCCATGGCGAATGCGGGTGCGCTCACCGAAAGAACCATCAGAAGAACGACAACACAGGAGAGCAGACGCTTTGCAGTGTTCTTCATTTTATACCTCCTAAAAATTTATTGAAGTTTTTGACGCACGAAAATACGCGCATCCATTCAATCTATTATATTATAATTTTAGAGCGTCCTTTTGTCAATACTCGTTTTGCCATTAGTACGTCTTAATCGCTGTATGTTTTTAACAATTATTGATGAATAAGTAAACTATGCGCTCGATAAGGTATGCAATATGAAATAAATAACGAGCCGCGCTCGGATCGCGCAGCCCGCGTTATACGTATTATTATGATATTAAAAACCGATTGCTCCAATCCTCCCTTACGGTTCTTCCGTGATTTCATCTATCGGCTCCGCCATATCAACAAGTCTGCACCGCACGGTAACGCGGTTTCTGCCGCCTATTGTGCAGGTAAAGAGTGTGAGATCGTATTCGGAGTCAGTCATGCGGACGGTTTCAAATGGGGCAAGCTGCTCGACGGTTTCCACCGAATAGGTAAAGAGTGCGCCTTTCATATCGACGAGCAGCACCTCCGCGCCGGGTTCAAGCTCCTTGAGTCTTCCGAAGTGGGAGCTGAAATTATGGGCGCAGATGACAAGATCGTTCATATAGGCGGAGCCTGTGTACCTGCACGGGGATTTTTTAAGTCCGGGATAGCTCCACTCATTTCTGACGGAGAACTCAAGCCCAAGGGAGGGTATGCTGAGTATCGCCACATAATCCACGCCGTCGATATTCAGCGTGGGCATTTCGCGGTAGACAAACGGCTCCTCGGAGGGGGCGGCGGTATCTGCCGGAGTATCGCTGTTTTGCGAGCTGCGCTCATCCAGCCTTTGTTTCAGCACATGGGGGGACAGCACGAGCTTTGTGAGCTTTTCATTCTCCTCAGCTATGGCATATGAAGCGCGTGCGTCATCGTACATATTATAGAACGTGATAACGGCTGCCGCAACTATGCACAAGCAACCGAGAATCACAATGTATTTACCTATTTTGTTCTTCATGGATTTCATTTTCTATGCACCAAACGGAGCGCTGCACCAATTATTATCAGCAGTATGCCTATTCCTATCAGCCAGAATACCGGCTCCCAGAGCATACCCGTCTGCGGGAGGGGTTTGGGAGTAGGAGTTGGCTGCGCGGGCTGAGAGGGTCTTGGCGTGGGAGTATTGGTGGGCAAGGGAGTAGCTGTGGGCTTGGGAGTCGGAGTCAATGTCGGCTCCGGGGATTGCGTAGGCGTGACGACGCCGGGCTTTGGCTTTGCTTCGACGTCATAAATCCACTCTGCCGCGCTCTCGTCCCAACTCGGCAGCGCGACGAGGAACGGCAGCGAGCAGTAAATGCTGCCCTCGTATTCGGCGTCACGGCCCACAACGAGGTAAAGACCTCTTGAAAGCCCGTA
Source organism: uncultured Eubacteriales bacterium (assembly GCA_902787375.1). Lineage (GTDB taxonomy): Bacteria > Bacillota > Clostridia > Christensenellales > CAG-138 > UBA3857. The sequence goes on along the minus strand of CADAGD010000015.1, from coordinate 26,590 downwards.
AAAGCTCAGTTTTCCGTTATTGTCGGTCAAGCCCGATGCAAGCGGGGCTATGCCGTTTTCATCGACAAACTCCTTCATTGAAAGAGCAAGCTCATCCCACTTTTCGGTTCCGATGACGCCTTCCGTGGAGAACGTATCGGCAAATGTGTCGTTGAGTATGAACGCGCCGTGATCCATATCGAAATCACCGACTATGAATATATCGAATTCCGTGTTCGGTATAACGGTTTCCGCGACGGAGAACTCTATTTTAAGCGAGGCGGGCGGCTGCGCGGCTGCTGCCGGAAGCATTATAAATGACGCCGCCATCAGAAGCATGAATATTGAAACAATGCGTCCGGCTTTCATATTATTCGCTCTCCTTTCCGACATTTGATGCTTGCGCGTCGGAAGCTTCTTCGACGCATGGTTTATTGTCAACGCAGGCAGACTGCGTATGTTTCTCATTCTTTTTGCGCTTACGGTTGACGATCAACCTTATCACGACAAGTATTATCGCTATGATTATTATAAGTACAGCCACACCGACGGCTATGAAGAAGGGTTCGGCGGTCTTGCGATAGACCAATTCGACGTTCAGAACCGCGGCGGCGACCTCCTCGGTGGTTTCGATTCGGTGTCCGCGGACGAGCAGACGGTGGGAGTTGACGCCATATGGAGTGCAGGTCAGGAGCGTGCAATAATCCTTGCCGGAGAATATGCGCAGCTCGTCGCTCTCCCATGGATTGACGACGACTATCTGATCGACCTCATATGTCAGCACAACGCCGAGGGTGTTTATAGTGAATGTATCGCCCACGACAATGCGTTCAAGGTCGGTAAAGAGCCTTGCGCTCGGAAGCCCGGTATGTCCCGATATGACACAATGGGTATTTTCGCCGCCGACAGGCAGCGAGCTTGTTTCAACATGTCCCGCGTTGGATTGCAAAACGCCCTCCTCGACGGTGTGATAGAGCGGAAGATGGACATTTATTTTGGGAATATCTATGTATGCCATCATTCCGTTTTCGGTAACATTGAGTACGGAATCATAAGGTATGGGGTCGGCGACGTATTTGCCGCATGATTTTTCATAGAGCTGTTTGTTGTATTCAACGGCTCTGTCCCACATTTCATCGAACATGCCGTCCTCGAAGGCATTGACGGTATTCGCGTAATCGACCGTTGCGGAGGATTGATGCAGCACGTTCCAGTAATCGCTCAGGGTCGGGTAGAGCATGAAAGCAATGCCGGCAAAAAGCAATATTATGATGAATATTATCAAGACACTTCTTTTCATACTTCAACCTCGATGATGCAATAATAATAGAGATGTACTGATAAAGGTCAAGGCGAGGTGGAGGGGAGGAGGTTCACTCCTCCCCCATTGCCTTAAACTCAGTTGTTGGAGGAACGCTTGCGGGAGGATACTACGATAGCCGCAAGAGCCGCAACGACGAGAACGCCGCCAACGATGTAGAAGAGGTATGTGCCCATGCCGCCGGTGGAGGGAAGCAATGAACCGGGGGTATTCTCAACCCTTACTACCTCGTTGAGCGCGATGAATACCTGAGAATCGGTAAGACCGACTGTGGTGGAATCTGAACCGTCGATAACGACCTCAATATCCTCTGTCAGTCCAACATATCCGTCGGGAACGGTACTCTCATGCAGATAATATGTACCGTCGGCAAGACCTGCAAATACAGCAGCGCCTTCCTTATCGGTGGTGACTTCGGTTGCATCGTCTTCGCTCGCTACCCAAGATACAACGCCGGTGGAAGCATTAACGCTGTAATACTCCTTAGTAGTACCGTTCATACGATAGAGTATGAAGCCCGCTCCTTCAACCTTGGATTCAGGAGAACCGGTTTCGTACTTGTCGATAACGATGCTGGAGGTGTAGTGCTTGGTCATGCTTTCCTTGTGGCTCTGATGGTTTTCATCGCCGTAATCGAGTGTCGCAAAGTTCTCGCTGACTACGCTTACCGCATTTTCGTTTACAGTTGCGGTGTAGGAGATAACGATTGCATCACCCGCGTCGGTGAGATCTTTATCCATCATGTCAAGGGAGAGATCGAAACCGCACAGACGACCATTAGTATCGGTGATGTAACGGATCTGGTTGCCGGTGAGTATGGCGTTCGGGTCTGTAACAACTGTAAGTGTGACCGGCGTATCATTTGGAGGTATGACCGACGTATCCCTGATGTTAACGGTAACGCTGCCCGCAGTAAGCGTTAAGCCCTCGGTCAGTCTATCTGTTACAAGGTAGAAGTAGGATTCCTGATCGGCGTCAAGAGCGGGGACTTTACCATGAATCTCGAAATTAAGTGTATCGCCGACCTGAACATCGGATTCCTTAGCTTCGCTGCCGTTATCCACAACGACCTTGTCGAAGGGCATATCGTCCTTGTTCTGAACGGCTACATCATTGCCAAGAACCGTGCAGAGGGAAGCGCGATCGCCAACGGGATCGGTAACAACGAGGTAATAACCGTCAGTAATGCTTGCGGTCTTGAAATTAGCATCAAAACTGATAGGATCAGCACCTGCGGGGATGTGCCCCTTCGCCCATGCTGCAAAATCAGCCGCGCTGAAATTGGAAAGCTCCACAACATCATTCTCGATTATTTCAAGACCTTCGATATCTCCTGCCGCAAGCGCGTTTTTAATAGCTGTCTTCCATGGATCCGCTACCGTATAGGTAAGGTTATCGCCCGTACCGCTGACGCTGAAAATCTTGTATGCCTTATAGGTGTGTTCGCCGGGGTTGAGGATCGTGATAGTACCATCCGCAAGAGCGGGTACTGCCAATGCCAACACGAGTGCCACTGCTACAACAGCGGCTAAAATTTTAGATAGACGTTTCATTTTCTTCCTTTCCTTTCTGTTTTTTTGTTTTTTAGTAGTTTGGGAGAGTGATTTTTTTAATCAGGAGTCCACCTTACTCCCTGTTAGTAAAATTCGCCCTCCTTTCCCTCCTGCTTATCATGCAAACCGCGAGCGCAGCGCTTAGGGTTATCAGCAATGCGCCTGCGAGCATAATCCATTCGGTTCCGCTCCCGCCCGTATCCGGGAGCAAAGCAATGGTGTTGACTATCGTAACGGTCGCGCTGTCATTATCCAGCACATAGTTGGCTCTGTAGAAATTCGGGACGGTTTCATAGACATAAAACTCATAATACACGCCCTCATGTACACAGCCGAACGGCAGATCGGATATGACCATTTCCCACACATCCGAGAGTTCGCTCCCGTCATTCGCGTCCAATGTATAGTTCTTCGACCAGACCTTTGCGGCTCCAGCCGGGGGCTTTCCGCATTTGACGGCGGGGCCGGACAAGCTCTGCACCTGAACGGCACAGACGGTAATCGTTATCTCATCCGTTCTCTTTCCGAGTGCGTCATTGTCGTCATCCCAAACCTTGTTCACCTTTATATCAAAGGGGTCTCCCCCCTCGCACGGGTCTTTCTTTTCTCCCGGCATCGGAGTGCTTCCCGCCGGATTTTCAGGTTGAGGAGTGTCCCCCATACCGACAAACTTGGCATTGGAGCAGTATGCTTTAAGATCGCGCGGCTCGCCCAAGCCTTGCTCATATGCGCCGGCAAAGTCGGAAAGCCCGCTTATGACGCCCAAATGCTCGACCGTGTATCGGTTAAAGCTTCTGCCGCCAACAGAAGTCGGCTCGGCGTCGGCTATTTTATCTCCGTCCTCCGTAAACGCGGCGGTACCGCTTTCCCTGTAAGCGTCACGGTAGATGTAATAGTAGTTATTATTTCCCTCAAGCCGTTCAACGGGCTGAGAGTTGGGGTTGAACAGCGTATAGCCCACAAACGGGCCCGTTTTACCGGGGGTTCCGTGTACGGTGTCGCACAGCTCGGCAATGCTGTTGGATACAAAGCCATGGTCATTAAGACCTATGAAGCCGCCCGCATAGCCGAATTCATCCGTGCCGTCCTCCGCATCGTCAGCTCCTCCGCCGAATACGTCATAGCCCTTTATAACTCCCCGCGCCAGCGCGTCGCGTATCGCCGTGCGGTTCAGCTCTATAAGCTCAACGGTGAGGTTTGTCGTATCCACTTCACCGTCAGTACCTACCGGCAGGGTTATTATCGATGAGCCAAGCACTAACGTGACCGCTGTCGGCTCATTGGTTTCGGGATCCCTCGATACGGCGGATATTCCGACCACAAGTCCGAAGAGATTGAGCCTTACGAGGTATCCGTCCGAACCGACCTGCAATCCCAGTATGTCGGTGTAAAGGTTTATAAGCCCTGAATTCTCCAACGCTCCGATGCCCAATACTCCAAGCAAAAGCCTTACGAGCCATGTAAGCGCACCCACCAGATCGGAGCTTGCGTTCAGCTCGGCAAGATAGGCTACCGATGTCCTTCCGACGAATCCACCCGCTATCTGCGGGCTGTCCACCTTCTTGATCTTCAACGCCTGACAGTTATCCTCTATCTGAGCTATCTCGGCATATCCGGCAAAGCCCGCCGCGCAGGAGCCGCTTATAAACTTCTTCTGAACTCCAAGCAGCGATTCCGTCTGAACCACATGTGTTCTGACTATAAAGCCGTCATTGCTGCCGCCATAGCCCGTTACGGTATCGCGCTCGAATGTGGAGCCTATTATATTGAGCAGCTGCAACGCTGCCGAAAGGTCAAGTCCCAATACCGCCAGAAGCCTTGCGAGTATGCTGTCATTATCGGCAACCTCAATTCCTGATACATCAAGCACTCCCTTAACTCCGGAGTGTCCGCAGAAGCCTGCCGCGTAGTTCGGAGCCTCCACATAGTTGAGGTTCGTTATCGAGCAATCCTCAATGGTGCCGCTCATAAGTCCGCCGACAAAGCCGCCTGCGGCTCCCGTTACCTTGGTCGATTGCAGGCTGCCGCCCGGCTGCTGCCAGTCATGGGCGTATACTCTGACGCCCTCAGCGACGCCCTCGACCGTCGAACGGTATATGTATGTGCGGAACACGTCGAGCAATCCTATGTTGCCGACATTGAGCAGGCTCAGTATGTTGGTCCGGCTTCCGCCTATCTGCGCAACGCTTCCTACCGAAGCAAGTCCCACAAAGCCGCCTGAGTAATGTCCGCCGTTTACGCCGCGAAGCTTTGAAATGCTTACCGTGGTCGTTCCCTCATCCGTATCGGGAGTGAACACCTCGCTCTCGACGCCGCCCTTCTTTGTATTTACAAGCGTCGCTTTCAGCTCGCCCGCAAAGCCGCCCGCGTAAGGCGCGTACGCTTTGCCCGAATTTCCCTTGTATTCGCCGTCAACGACAAATCCGTAATCTTCATCAACGGATGTAATCACGACTTTGTTTATCGTGCAGACCGTCGCGTGGAGCGCATCCACAAGCCCGCCCTTTGAGCTTATGACGTCATTGAGGAGCTTTTGCAGTATGCCGCTTGAGGCGTTTTCCGTATCGGCACTTGCAAGTGCCGCCGCTGCCGCTCTGCCGACGTATCCGCCTATGGCGTTGACGCCCTTGACGCGCTTGAGCTTGCGAACCTCCGTTCTCTCAAGCTGACCGCCGTACGCGCCGCCCACAAAGCCGCCCGCACAGCCGACGTCCGACTCGCTCGGACTTCCGAACGCTTCGTCATCGGGATTCGGAGTGGGAACGGGCGCAGGCTCATCCGACGGCGCAGGCTCCGGTGAGGGAATCGGCGTCTCAATATCGTTTCCAATGGAGCCGGTCGCTCCAACCTGCAAGCCGTTTGAGTAGGCGGTGACTTTGCTGTCTTTTATCGCAGGTACGAACACCGAACCCAAATTCGGCGCGAGCGAACCGAGGTTGAGGTCAAGACCCAACAGGCTGATCCCGCCTGCCGAGGCTATATTGCCCGTCTGCATCTCGCCCGCGAAGCCGCCCGCCGCACGCATTCCGAGAACCAGCTTGGTATCCATACACTCGCTGTGTTCCACAACGCCGCTGTGCATGGAGCCTATGAAGCCGCCCGCGCAGCCGGAGAGGAACGTGTTGGGTGAATTGTTGAATTTATGCCTTCCGGCTACTACATGCGTGCCGTAGATGAATCTTTCGAGATCGTCATAATCGGCGTCCAGCAGCTCGTAAGCAAACTGGCCCTGACTTCCGACAAATTCCTTCCATGCAAGCCATGTATTCTCGTCTATATCCCTGAGTGGGCCGGATACCTTTGCGCGTTTTATTGTGGAATATGTCGCACCGAGTGTGCCGAGGAGGTTGTCCGCATTGATCAGACCTCCGAGCAGGCTCAGACTTCCGACGTCCGCCGTGCTGCCCGCCTCCATGAATCCGCAGAAGCCGCCCGCGTATTCCGCTCCGTATACGGAACGTATGCGCACCGCGTAGCAGAGCCGCTGTTCGCCCGTATAATGCCCTATATCGGGATTATTCGTCTGATTGCCCGTTACAAGGTTTATTCCGTCGTTTTCACTCTTCCATGTATCGTTGCTGTTTCCCCATATCTGATCTCCGACTATATGCCCGACATAGCCTCCCGCCATGCCGCGAAGCGTCGTTCTGTCGGAGAAGCACTGCGCCCTTATGGCACCGCCGCAGGGGATACAGGTTGTTTCGCTGTTGCGTATTGTCGGTACGAAGTCCTCCGCCAATGAAGCAAGTCCGCTGACGTTTCCCAGTATGCTCAGGTCTGACTGCGGCATTACATTCGCAACGTTGCCGGGAACCATCTCTCCGACATAGCCGCCCGCTGTTACCTCGCCTATTATGTAGGAGAAGTTATAGCTGTTGCCATCCTGAATATGTCCGCCGGATATACGTCCCGCGTATCCGCCCGCGTGGCTGACGCCATTCGCGTCATAATGCGAGTCGCCCAAGTTTACATGAGTGGAGGCTATTACATCAAAGCCGCCCGGCGCACCGTATACATCGGAATGCTCGATGGTCGATACGACCACATTCAAAACTCCGAGTACGTCCGTAAGATTTATGCCGTTTCCGAGAAGCGAGAGATTATCGCCCACGGATGCCGCGGAGCCGACGTCCATGCTTCCTATGTAGCCGCCCGCGTAAATCGCTCCGGCTACCGAATACGGAATCTCATCCGAAGCCGAGGAAGCATAGTTAATGTATTCCGAGCCGTCCTGCGACTCACGTTCGCTCGGATATATGTCGATGCGCCCATATGCCGTCTTGTCATCGTCGGTAAACGATTCGGGCTCTGAGCATATCCTGTGCGCAAGCATTTTAACATCGCTGTATGACACCTGAACACTCTGACCGTACCCTATGAAGCCTCCGGCATAGCCCGCCGTCGCGGGGTTCGCTCCTTCCGATTCGTCATGTGCGGCGTACACCGTAAATCCATTCGGGGAATTGATTCCCGCGTACTTGATTATGGGTATGTATACATCCGCGACGCCGAGCAAATCGGTAGCACTCAGCGCACTTGTGTCCGCCACGCCGAGTATGCTCAAGCCTCCGCCCGCCGAAGCCAACGCTCCGGGATAGACGTGACCGCCCCAGCCGCCGCCGTAATTGCCGCCGCGCACATAACGGATATTGTTGACCGACCACGGCTTTGTCATGTTGCCGCATTCATACTCATACGTCGTATTGGGATCGTCTATCGGGTTCACGCCGGTATAGGTATTGCCCGATATTACGGTTGTTTCCATCGTGTAGGTGTTTATCTTGCCGCTCCTGAAATCGCCGGTAAAGCCTCCGGCAGCGTCGCCCTCGACATAGCCGCCGTCAACATATTTGACGTCACAGCCGTCATAGGAGGGAACAAGGAGCGGTATGGCATTAACGAGATCATTCAGCGCAAGCAGTTGAGTTACGTCATCGGTGTCAACATGCTCGACCGCATCCGCGGTATCGCCCGCCGCAGAACGGCCTACAAAGCCGCCCGCAATGCCGTCATGGGAGTTTGCCGTGACGCTCAGGAGTTTATCCGCGTGACAGTCCACAACGCGGACGCTGTTCGCGTCGCCAAAAAAGCCGCCTGCGGTATACTCCTCGTCGGTAGCGTTGTCCTCGATAAGACCCGTTTCCGTGACGGTGTAGCCGGATGTGATACCCGTTACATTCGCGCGCAGATACGTCGTGCGCTCGGCAGAGATCAGGCTAAGCAGGTTATTCGCTGAAATAAGGGATATTCCGAGGAGCTGCAAATTCAAGCCGTCATTGCTGACAAGATCGCCGGGGCCCGTCGTTCCGCCGAAGCCGCCGATATGGTTATTGCCCGATACCGAGCCAAGCCGGTCAAGATAAACGTCCCTGACTTCTCCGCCTGCCGCCCAGCCGAACGCGCCGCCCGCGTAATCGCCCCTTTCGGGATTGTCCTCATCAATATTTGTGCCTGTTTGGACGGTATAGCCTGTTTCGTCGTCAATGCCCGTTATATAGGTATCGGACACCTCAAAGCCTATGAACTGACCTAAGCCGAGAGTGCTTCCGAGAAGACCGCCGACGCTCGCCGTGCCTATATGCCCCGCGATTCCTCCGGCATAGTCCTTGCCCGCCGAAACGCTAACAAGGCTTGTCACCTGATTGTTCCTGCCCTCGGCTGACGTGATGGGCAAAGTCGTCACATAATATGTGCCGTCGATTTTCTGTCTCTTATATTTGGAGAGCTTCCTTATATGTGTGGCATCCGATTTGGCGATTATGGTTCCCTCGCCCTTTCCGACGATGCCGCCCACGAAATTGCCGCCCGTCGATGTGACGGTCAGCGGCGTATGGTTCTCCCAGCCGAGTATTGCCGCGGCAGCCACGCCGCCCAGATCGAGCAGGGAATCACCCTCGCTGTTGCCGAGCAGAGCCGTCGCAACCTGCTTGACGACCGTCAGCAGGGATGAGCCATCATTGATATAATCGGCGAATCCGAATATGGAGCCGAGCGTCGCGTAGCCTGTGAAGCCGCCTATATAATCGCCGCTTCCCGTTACGGTAAGCTCCGAATCCTCATCGACCGTGTCGTTGATTCCGTAGCTGTTGGCAAGCACGCCGCTGAAGCCGCCGAGGAACGTGCCGCCTTTGACTTCCATGTCGCTGTTCTCGATGGAGCAGCGTATAAGCTCCGTCTGCGGATGGATAAGGGACGCCACGTCTATTCCAAGACCTGAGAGCGTTGCCTTTATGACGCCATCCCTCGAAGCACCCGCGAAGCCGCCGCCGAAATGATCGGCGTTGACCGTCATTTCACAGTTTTTAACCTTGCAATCGGTAACTATAACGCCCGCAAGACTTCCGGCAAAGCCGCCGACGCCGTACTTGCCGTCAACATCATCAAGCGTGCAATGGTCAACGGCGCAGTTTGTTATCTTAGGAGTCGTGTAGCCCGTCGGAATGAGCTGACCCACGGGGAGCAGATTGTTCAAAAGCAATGTCACCAGATCGCCAAGCCCAAGTCCCGGTATCAGATTGAGCAGATCGGAGAGCGAATCAACGAGAGTTCCAAGCAATTTTGATAATCCCTCATACGACGTGGCTCCCTCGGCATGTCCTACAAAGCCGCCGGTTCCGACTATCTTGGGCTTATTGGTTCCGAGCGACGCCGAATCGGGATTTTCCGCGTCGGTCAGCACCGATGAAACCTCGATGTCCTTGACCTCGCAATCCGCGACCAGAACATTTCCCATTATCCTGCCGGCAAACGCGCCCGTCGCAAGATTAGTGGAATTGGATACACGGGTATTCAATACATCCGTCAGCGCGGAAAGCCCTATATCATCCTTGCCCGTAAGTGCCCTCAGAAGCGGGCTGACTATCAAATCAAGCGCCGCGCCGAGAGTGCCTGTCAGGAAATTGATAACCGTTTCCTTCTGCTTCGCCGCCGTCAACTGATTGGTAACGCTGCCGTCCCGCAGTCTGATATTCCTGACCACGCAGAGATTGCCGACCAGGTCATATATCTCCTTATCGGGATCGTCCGGATCCTCCGTTTTGTCGCCCGTTCCGCTTCCGGTAAGCGTGCCGAAGAAGCCGACGCCCGTGTGTACATCCAGATCAAGCTTTGATGAATTATCCGAAAACAGGGTGCTTGCCATAGCCACGGCATTGACGTTGATGTTGTATATCTCCGGCTTGACGGATGTATCCAAATTCATTTGGGTCTTGCCGTCGTCCCAGAGTTTTCCGCCGTCCCCATTGACCTTCACGCCGTACATCTCACCCGTGAACATGAGGGGCTTCCAACCGCCCTTTCCCTCGGTCACGGTGACATTGTAGCCGGCTGCCATGTTGATGTCGCGGAAAACGATGTACTTTCCGTCCTTCTCATATTTCAGCGTACCCACCGTCGGGTCACTCGCAATCAGCGTTGCCGTGGAAAGATCAGGGATACCCGAAGCATTCGTTGTGAAGTAAATATCTCTTTTGGAATTGCCGGATGTCGCTGTTCCTCCCGGACGATCCAGCTTATGATATCCGCTGGAGTTCACATCGTAAAGCGGTCTGCTGCTGAAATCGCCGTCAGAACCCAAATCAACGAGGTCCGCGTCGCCCGGATAAATTATCTGCGCGCCGGATGTCAATGTCTGATAGCTTGCCATGACCTCCTCAGCCGTCGTTCCATAGCCGTTGCCGTCTTTTAACTCCTTGGAGCCGTCGAAATCACTCAGCCAAATCCAATCTCCTGTCACATGCAGGTTTGTTCTCCAAACCTCTACGGCTCCCTCCGTCACCTTGAACACCGGACGGGATACCTTCGTGCGAACCGTGTCGTCCGAATTAATCGCGTCAAGCTGCTGACGGTCGCCTATCAGTATATAGGTCTCGCCTGCTATATCGACGCTGACCTGTCCGAAGTAATCGCGCCCATCGACATTGTCGGAAAAATCGCCGCTGCGCTGCGGCAAGGCAAGCGCGGGAGAGGCTCCCTTTTCCGTTGTAAACGTGCTTAACAGTACATAATTATGGTCTTCGCTGTATGTGAGGAACTCGTCCCCGTCCTCCGGGAATATGAGCCTGCCCATGCCGAATGTATCCGACGACAAATCCCCCGTCATAACGGGCATTTCCGACCGCTCCTCGGAAGCAAGTATCGCAAGCTGATAGATCGTTCCTATATATACAGTATCCGTTTTTTCATCGTAAACGCCGCGCCGCTTCGAAGCATTGTCTCCGCTGAAGCTGCCGCAAAAGCCCTCCGGAATGCTGAACTCACAATCCTTGAGGGGTATTTCACTCATAATATAATAAGATGCCCCAAGCGAATACTTCGCAGGAACACCTTCTTCGGTATAGACCGGCGAACCCTTGCCAAATGTATCCTCTGACAGGTCGCCATCCGTTACCTTCGCATCCGTGCCTATGGCGCAGAGCTGTTTCAGGTTGGCTATTACTATTCTTCCATCCTTCATCATTTCGGGCGCAAGCTCATCATCCTCTGCCTTGCCGTCCACCTTGCCATAAATCTTCCCATCATCCCTGTTGTCCTCAGGCTCGGTCGATCCGGCTTTCGCCTTTTTACGCATATCTATGGTGTCATAACTATAGTCCGAGGGTACGTCAAAGAAATCCGAAACACCATATACGCCCATCCTCAGATTCTCGACGATGGATGCGGACACGTTGTTCGCAACAGAAGCCCACATTATAAACGCGAGCATCAATGCAATTGTGCGTCTAATGGTTTTCATCCACACACCCCCAGATAGCTTCCATTCCCTGACAAATACATCAAACAAGGCAGTTGCTTTTTGCGTCTACATATATATTATACATTATATCTGCGCTTTGTCAATACTTTTTTGAAAATTTTTTCGTTTTTTTGCGTATTTCTTTTCATATTGTAAAATGGCTTTTTTAACCGCTCGGCTTTCCTTCTCCGTTTTTTTACAGCATTTAATTGGCTTTTTGGGAAATATACGGTAAAATATCCGTTATTATTTATCGGTTTTCGTTATATTGTTATGTAACTTTTTTAAATATGCTTCGTTTGACCTTTCATATTCTTATATGTTTTCATACCGTTGTCTGTTTAAGCAGTCGATGCTTAACCGCCCCGTTATCGGAAGCGCGGCATTCGTCAAAACCTTTTTGCTCAACGGTATGGACAAAAACTTATCGTGATGTTATAATCAATCCGAAATACAAAATCACAGGAGGAAGCATAAATGGCAAAGGGATTTATGCCCGGCATGGGCGGAAATATGCAGCAGCTTATGAAGCAGGCGCAGAAAATGCAGCAGGATGTTCAGCGTATTCAGGAGGAAGTGGGCAACCGCGAGCTTGAATACTCAGCGGGAGGCGGCGCGGTCAAGGTAGTCATATACGGCCGCAAGGAGCTGAAATCCATAGAGATACAGCCCGAATGCGTCGATCCTGACGATGTTGAAATGCTTCAGGACATGATACTCGCCGCGGTCAACGGCGCCATCAATCTCGCCGAGGAGACCATGTCCTCCGAAATGAACAGGGTCACCGGAGGCATGAATCTCGGATTCTGATTTTAAGTGAGTACGGCTTCAATAGACAATCTTACGGCAAGGCTCAACAGGCTTCCCGGCATCGGCATCAAGACCGCTCAGAGGCTCGCCTACCATATACTCACCCTCTCCAATGAGGACGTCGAGGGGTTATCTTCCGCTCTGCTCAATGCCAAGCGGTCTGTTCACTATTGCCCTGTCTGCGGCAATTTTACCGAAAACGACATTTGCGATATATGCGCCAACGAAAAGCGCGATAAGTCCGTCATATGCGTCGTCAAGGACGCCCGCGACGTATCATACCTTGAGCGTATGCGCGAGTACCGCGGCTGTTATCATGTGCTTGGAGGCACTCTCTCCCCCATGGACGGCGTCGGCCCCGACGACATAAGGATAAAGGAGCTTGTCGAAAGGGTAGAAAACGGCAAGGTCAATGAGGTCATACTCGCCACCAACCCCGACGTTGAGGGCGAGGCGACCGCATCCTACATTGCCAAGCTGCTGAAACCCTTTGGAGTTAAAACCACAAGGATCGCTCACGGCATTCCCATCGGCGGCAACCTTGAATATGTGGACGAGATAACCCTCTTTAAAGCCATGGAGAACAGGCGGGAGGTTTGACATTAAAAGCTGCGGGCATGATTCGTTGTTCGCAATGCCGTCAGAACCCATATAGGCAGGTTTACAAAAAATGAGATCGCAGAGCTTGTGCCGTCGATGAGCGCGTCTTCAATCGAGCGGCATCTTCGCAGGCTATGCGAACTCGGCAAGATCGAAAAGCACGGCGGCGGCAGATCGACCTGTTATATAAGAAAAACGATTTAAGAAGAGTTTTTTCGATAAACTTCTTGATAGACCAAAACAAGCGCGGGCGTTCCGCGCTTGTTTTTCATCTTGTAAACCTCGGTATTATTTGCGTGTAAAGCCTATTATATCGGAAACTCCCCTATATGTCTTAAAGCCGTTTCCGTCCGTTACGACGAGCGTGGGAGCCTGAGTTATGCCGAACCTATTGGCAAGCTCCATGTTCTCCGCCGCCATTACCCTCTCATAATCGACGTGGAACCTGTCAAGGAGCGATTCGGCTATGGAGCAGTTGGGGCATGTTTCGGAAACGAACAGCATGGTTCTGTTCATCTCGGCAAGCTCCGCCTCGTGTAGCCTGCAAGCGTCCTCCGGGGACATAACTCCGTTGTGCCTGAGTACGGAATTCTCGATGACGTATGTCTGACGATCCTTGAACTCCTGAGTTTTGCCGTCGTTCCAATTCTGTACGGGACGGTAATAGCCGGTTATGCGGCTGTATATCTCGGTCTTGCGGCCGCATTCGGGGCAGACAGAAACTTCGCCCTTTATGTAGCCGTGATCGGCGCATACCGAGTACGTCGGGCTCATGGTATAGTAGGGCAGACGGTAATTCTCGGCAATCTTGCGTACAAGGTTCGCGCAGGCTTTCCAATCGGGGAGCTTTTCTCCGAGGAAGGCATGGAACACCGTACCGGAGGTATAGAGCGTCTGGAGGTTATCCTGTATATCGAGGGCGGAGAATATGTCCTCGGTAAAGCCCACGGGCAGATGGGATGAGTTCGTATAATACGGAGTGCCGTTCTCGTTGGCGGTGATTATATCCGGGAACTGCTCCTTATCGTGCTTGGCAAAGCGGTATGTCGTGGACTCGGCGGGAGTTGCCTCAAGGTTATAAAGATCGCCGTACATCTCCTGATAGTCCGAGAGCCTTTCACGCATATGGTTCAGAACCTCCTGCGTGAACTTCTGCGTTTCAGGATGGGTGAGGTCCTTGCGGAGCCAGTTCGCGTTAAGTCCGACCTCGTTCATGCCTATAAGACCTATTGTCGAGAAGTGGTTGGCAAATGTGCCGAGATACCTCTTTGTATAGGGATAAAGTCCCGCGTCAAGCAGCTTTGTAATGACGGTGCGCTTGGTCTTGAGCGAACGTGCGGCAATGTCCATGAGCTTATCGAGCCTTGCGTAGAAATCCTTTTCGTCCTTTGCAAGATAGGCTATGCGGGGCATATTTATCGTGACGACGCCGACGGAGCCTGTGGATTCGCCGGAACCGAAGAAGCCGCCGGATTTTTTGCGCAGCTCACGCAGATCGAGGCGCAGACGGCAGCACATCGAACGAACATCGGAGGGTTCCATATCGGAATTGATGTAGTTGGAGAAGTAGGGTGTGCCGTACTTCGCGCTCATCTCGAACAGGAGCTTGTTGTTCTCGGTTTCAGACCAATCGAAGTCCTTGGTTATGGAATATGTGGGGATGGGATACTGGAAGCCCCTGCCATTGGCGTCGCCCTCGATCATTATTTCGATGAACGCCTTATTGACCATATCCATTTCCTTTTTGCAGTCGCCGTATGTGAAATTCTGATCCTTGCCGCCGACTATAGCGGGGATGTTCTCCATATCCTTGGGAACGACCCAGTCGAGCGTGATATTGGAGAAAGGCGCCTGAGTACCCCAGCGACTCGGCGTATTGACGCCGTAGACGAAGCTCTGCACGCACTGCTTGACCTCCTTATAGGTGAGGTTATCGACCTTGACAAAGGGGGCAAGATATGTATCGAATGAGGAAAACGCCTGTGCGCCCGCCCATTCGTTCTGCATTATGCCGAGGAAATTGACCATCTGATTGCAGAGCGTCGAAAGATGGCTTGCGGGGGATGAGGTTATCTTGCCGGGAACGCCGCCAAGACCCTCCCTTATGAGCTGCTTGAGGCTCCATCCGGCGCAGTAGCCGGTGAGCATCGAGAGGTCATGCAGATGCAGAGCGCAGGAGCGGTGGGCCTCGGCAATCTCCTTATCATAGACCTCCGAAAGCCAGTAATTGGCGGTTATCGCGCCTGAGTTGGAGAGTATAAGTCCGCCGACGGAATATGTGACGGTCGAGTTCTCCTTAACGCGCCAGTCGTTTATCTTGAGGTAATTGTCAACTATATCCTTATAATCGAGGAGTGTGGAGCCGACGTTTCTTATCTTCTCCCTCTGCTTGCGGTAGAGTATGTAGCTCTTGGCGACGTCGGCATAGCCCGCCTCGGAAAGCACCTTTTCGACGCTGTCCTGAATATCCTCAACGGCTATCCTGTTATCCTTTATCTTCTCCTCGAAGTCGGCGGTAACGCGCAGCGCGAGCATGTCGATTATGCTCGGATGATACTGCTTGTTCATGGCGTCGAACGCCTTTGTTATAGCCGCGCTTATCTTTTTAATATCAAATTCGGCGATCTTGCCGTCACGTTTTACAACACGATACATATTTATATTCTCCGTTTCTGAGGATTTCTTTGATTTTTTCAAGACCGGGCAAAGCTCAGGCTCGCCCACGCCTCTCCTTTATTATATCAAAGCGGGCTGCGGCTGTCAATATTTTTCCCTATATGATGTGTTATATATTCATTATCGGCACAAGATATTGTGTTTATATTCTGTATTAAATTGATTGTTTGAACAAAAAGGATGCAAACGGAAACAGAAACAGCGAAAAAATACGGCGCGTTTCCAAATCCGCCGCTCACATTCCGCGGATGCCCACCCGCGCTACAAACGGCTTGACTATTTGGGCATATCTTTGAAGCTGTTCCTCCGTCGGAGCGGAGAAGCCCTTATACATCACGGTATCCCTATCCGCGAAGGGTTGTAGGAAATAGTTCGCCGCTCCCTCTATGATGCGTCCTATATTCTCAAAGGAGGTATCGTCATGGAACGGCGAAAGCACGGTGGTACGGAACTCATACGGCACCCTGTCCGAAAGGAGTATCTCAACGCTGCGCTTTACAGGCTCCAAGTCCATTTTTTCCCTGCCGCAGGTGACGGCGTATCTCTGCCAGTCGTTCTTTATATCCATGGCTGCATAGTCGATAAGCCCGTCCTCAATAAGCTTCTCAAGCCTGTCCGGATGCGTGCCGTTGGTATCGAGCTTGACCGCATAGCCCATGCTTTTAACGCTTCTCATCACATCGGGAAGCTCCTCCCTTAAAAGCGCTTCGCCGCCCGTGAACACAACGCCGTCGAGCATACCGCGCCTTTTCTCAAGGAACGAAATAAGCTCAGCGTCCGTCATTACCGCCGGCGCGTCCGCCGTCCACAGCTCGCTGTTGTGGCAGTAAGGACAGCGCAGATCACAGCCCGCCAGAAAGACTATGCAAGCCGTCCTGCCCGGAAAATCCAGCAGCGTCAGCTTTTGTATTCCGTTTATGAGCATTTTCCCACCTCTCTATCCGGGCGTTCGCCCTCTTTTTTACCTTGCCGCAATTTTAGCATCATAATAAAAAAGAAACAAGGGGGTATTTATATTAAAAGGCATGATCGATCGTTCTTAATCGAATCATGCCCTTGCCGCTAAACAAGCCTTTTAATCGTTTTTCGCATTAGTTGCATCGCCATATATGAAGGCGAAATGGTAGTTGCCGATATTAAGGTCATATGAATTGAAGCTCTCCGACGGCTCAAATATGCTGTTGTCCTCAAATACAAGATAGATTTCTCCCTTGTAAGGAGTGTGAAGGTAATCACCGGTATTGAGCGCTTTTCCGGCTTCCAAATCGGGTTCGATATCAGGTCTGCCGACTTCGCTCAGGCTGAAAGTAAGTTCCCCCAGCTCCTCAAGCGTCACGGATGAAAAGTCCAGCTCCATCTTTATGACCGCCTTGCCCCTTGTGAATTCGCTTGAAACCGAGCGTATGCGGTTGTTATTGTCGATATTCACCCAGTTGCCTTCCATATGAAGCGTCACGGGCGTCGAAGCGTCCTTGCACGAAACAGACGAAAAGAGCAGCAGCGCACAGAGTGCGAGAAGTATAATTGTGTATGTTTTCTTCATAATAAAACTCCTTTCCCGTGTTGCAATTCTTTTAATCATTTTTTACATTATGGGGATCGCCATACATGAAGATGAAACTATAGCCGTCTATATCAAGCGTATATATAGACGAGCCCTCCGTGGGCTGATAGATGCTATTATCGGAAAAGACCATGTAAACCTCACCCTTTTTAACGCTGAAAATATCTTCGGTATTGAGTGCGCGGGTTTCCTCCATATCCATCTCAACATCAGGCCGTCCGACTTCACTTTTTGAAAAAACGATATGGCTGAAATCCGAAAGCGTCATGTCGGAGAAGTCAAGCTCCATCTTGATAACCACCCTGCCCTTTGTAAGCTCATCTGAAACGGTGCGCATACGGCTGTTCTTGTGGATGTCCACCCATCTGCCTTCCGGGTACAATGTTTTGGGCGTCGAAGCGTCCTTGCACGAAACAGACGAAAATAGCAGCAGCGCACAGAGCGCGAGAAGTATAATTGTGTATGTTTTCTTCATAATAAAACTCCTTTCCGGATTCTCCTCGTTACAATGTTCATTATAACAAAATAATAAGATTTGTCAACAACAAATTGCATTGTTTTTCAATCCGCGTTTAACGTAAAAAAGTCTTGCAAGAGCGGGCATAATATGTTAATCTTCAATTATCAATACGAATGGAGGATTCAACATGGACAGGATGATAACGATAAGGGGCATCGGCAAGCTGAGCGTAAAGCCCGACATGATAGAGGTAGGTTTGGAGCTTCGCAACAGGGACATGGACTACTCGGCGGCGATGCGTGCGGCGTCGGAGCAGCAGGCAGCTTTAAGGGACGCTCTTTCAAAAGCGGGCTTCGAGCCTTCCGAGCTTAAAACCTCGGCGTTCAACGTGCGCACCGAATACGAGGGCGTTCACGATGAGCGCGGAATGTACCGTCAGGTCTTCGCGGGGTACGTCTGCGAACACACGATGGCGATACGCTTCGGCTTCGATACGGATATGCTGTCCACCGTGCTGACCGCCATATCGGACAGCATAGCGGAGCCCGGCATAAGCGTCAGGTTCACAGTCAGGGACAGGGAATCCATAAGCGACGCGCTGCTTGCCTCCGCCGCCAAGAACGCCTTGAAGCGTGCCGAGCTGCTGGCTGAAAGCTCCGGTGTGAAGCTCGGAAGGCTCATATCCATAGAGCATACATGGAACGATCCCGATTTCGTTTCGCCAACGGTCTACTCAAGCAATGCCAAGCTGCGCTGTGATGCGGCCGTCGAGATGCAGGTATCGCCCGAAAACATGGAGCTGACGGAGTACGCCACATTCGTTTGGGAGATAGTCTGATGGCAAACAATGCTGAACATTTCATAGTCGAGGGCATGACCTGCGCCGCCTGTCAGGCGAGGGTCGAAAAAGCCGTTTCGTCCGTCAAGGGCGTGACGGGCTGTTCCGTGAGCCTGCTTACAAACTCGATGGGCGTTGAGGGAACGGCAAGCTCTGCCGATATAATAAAAGCCGTCGAGAAGGCAGGATACTCGGCAAGGCTCCGAGGGGGAGCAGAAAGCGCGTCCGCTCCAAGCTCCGAAGACCTGATTCGGGATACCGAGTCCCCCAAGCTCAAAAGGAGGCTTGTGCTTTCCATAGCGTTCCTGCTCGCGCTCATGTACATAACCATGGGACACGGTATGCTTGGGCTTCCCCTGCCCTCCTATTTCTCGAACAATCCCGTGGGAACCGCCCTTGCGCAGCTCCTGCTTGCCGCCGCCGTTATGATAATCAACGGTAAATTCTTCACAAGCGGCTTCAAGGCTCTCCTTTCCGGCTCTCCCAATATGGATTCGCTCGTGGCTCTCGGCTCGTCGGTATCCTTCGGCTGGAGTACATATGTGCTTTTCAAGCTCTGCGCAATGGGCAATGACGCTTCCATGGCGTCCCATATGGCGCATAACGAGCTGTATTTTGAGTCCGCCGCCATGATACCCGCCCTCATAACTATCGGAAAGCTCCTTGAGGCAATATCGAAGGGCAAGACCACCAACGCGCTCAAAAGCCTTATAAGGCTCGCGCCCAAGCGTGCGACGCTCATACGCGGCGGAGCCGAGGTCGAGGTTGACATAGCGGACGTCAGGCGCGGGGACATATTCACGGTTCGCCCCGGCGAGTCGATACCCGTTGACGGAGAGGTCATCGAGGGCGAAAGCGCGGTGAACGAGTCCGCGCTCACGGGCGAGAGCATTCCCGTTGACAAGACCGTGGGCTCATTCGTCAGCGCGGCTACGGTCAATCAGTCCGGCTTTTTGAAATGCCGCGCCGAAAGGGTCGGTGAGGACACCACCCTCAGCAGAATAATCCGCATGGTATCCGACGCCGCCGCGACAAAGGCTCCGATAGCAAGGATAGCCGACAGGGTTTCGGGCATATTCGTCCCTGCGGTTATAGGCATTGCGGTAATCGTCACAGCGGGATGGCTCATAGCCGGCGAAAGCATTGCAAACGCGCTCGCGCGGGGCATAGCCGTGCTTGTCATATCCTGCCCCTGCGCATTGGGGCTTGCCACTCCCGTCGCCGTAATGGTCGGCAACGGCTTGGGCGCGAAGAACGGCATACTGATAAAGACCGGTGAGGCTCTTGAAACGGTCGGCAAGGCGGACATAGTAGTCCTTGACAAGACCGGAACCATCACGGAGGGTGCGCCAAAGGTGAAAAGGATAATTCCCTCGGACGGAGTTTCGGAGAACGAGCTTCTTAAAATGGCATATTCCCTCGAAAAGAAGAGCGAGCATCCGCTTGCCTCCGCGATAGTCGAGGAGGCTTGCTCAAGGGGCATCGAGCCTGACGATGTAAGCTCATTTGCCGCGCTTCCCGGTCACGGTCTTGAGGCGGTCTGCGGCTCCCATACCCTGCGCGGCGGCAGTCTTAAATACATAAAGAGATTTGTTTCTGCCGACGAAGACGTCTTTAAGATAGGCACGGAGCTTGCCTCAACAGGCCACACTCCCCTGTTCTTTGCCGAGGACGGCAAACTGCTCGGTCTTATTGCCGTGGCTGATTCGATAAAGGCGACCTCCGCAAACGCGGTAACGCATCTTAAAAAGCTGGGCATGAGGGTCGTAATGCTCACGGGCGACAACGAGAACACCGCCAAAGCCATCGGACGCGAGGCAGGCGTTGACGACGTTATAGCAGGCGTCCTGCCCGACGGCAAGGAAGCCGTCATACGCTCCCTGCAAAAGGAGGGTCGCGTTGCCATGGTCGGCGACGGCATAAACGACGCGCCGGCTCTCACAAGGGCGGACGTGGGCATCGCCATAGGCGCGGGAACCGACGTCGCGATCGAAAGCGCGGATATAGTTCTCATGAACAGCGACTTGGAGGACGTCGCGGCTTCCATAAGGCTCGGCAGGGGAACCGTCAGGAACATACATGAAAACCTGTTCTGGGCATTTTTCTACAATATAATATGTATTCCCCTCGCGGCGGGGCTGTTCTCATGGAAGATGAATCCCATGATAGGCGCGGCGGCAATGAGCCTTTCAAGCGTGACCGTGTGCCTTAACGCCCTGCGGCTAAACCTCCTGAACATCAAAAGCGGAAGGCACGACCATCCCAAACGCGCTCTGTTCAACAGGAAAAAACAATCATCAAACGTCTGCCCGTCGGATAACGGGAGCTGCGAATACGCCGCTCCCGCCGTTCTGAAGCTGGAGGTCGAGGGCATGATGTGCGCTCATTGCGAGGCGACGGTCAAGAAGGCTCTTGAGGCACTTCCGTTTATAGAGGAAGCCGATGCCGACCACGAGAGCGGAGCCGTGCTTGTAAAGCTCTGCGGCAAGCCCGATATGGACGCCGTTAAAGCCGCAATAGAGGATGAGGATTATGTGCTGAAAGGAACAGACTAAAGGCATTACGGGGAAATTTCCGCTTTTCCTTGACGAATGCCGTGTAAAAATAGTATAATCACATACAACGGCTGCTGTGTTATCACGGGCAAAGCTCTTGAGAACATGGCAGTTTTCAATAAGACGAGGTGAACACTATGTTTTCATTCAGAAAAATTCTTGCAATATCAACGGTCAGTCTGCTGCTTTTATGCTCTGCGGTCACTGCTATGGCAGCAGGCTCCCTCTCCCCTCTCAATTTGTGCGCGTACATATCCGGGGATGAGGTGCAAATAACGCTTGAAACAAATACCAAGCTGAACTTCGGAGGAGTATCCGGTACTCTGGAATATGATAAGGACGCATTCTCGCTCGAAAACTGCAAGAGCGGCGCTTTGGACGCGTTTATAAACGCCAAGAACGGCTACTTCATCGCCGACACCGCGTATGACCTTGACGTTAAAAAGGGTGAGGTTCTCATCACATTCATATTCGCAAAGAAGTCGGGCTATAATCCGAGCAAGACCTATAAATTCACATGCAAGCCGGACGAGGTATACAATTTCGATCTTGAGGAATACCCCGAAACAGCCAAGAATCCGCTTACGGTAACGCTGAAAGGCGACGCCTCTTCCGTCACTCCCTCTCCGACCAAGACGCCCAAGCCGACATCCGCTCCGACAGCGCGTCCTTCAAACGGAGCCGCCAATCCGACAGCAGCCCCGACCTCCGGCTCAACGACAGCTCCGGTCGGCACGTCGGAGACAGCACCCTCTCAGACAGAAGCCGCCGCGTCCGATAATCCCGTTTCAGGCGGGTCGGATGGCAGCACCCATTCCGTTATCTATAAGGATGACGACGGCGAAACCATACTCATCGAAAACATTCCCGACGGCGAAACGCTTTCGGAACCCGATCTGCCTGAAGGCTGTCTCACATGGGTCTCCGACGGTACTCCCGTGGACTTCTCCGAGCCTGTACACGGCGACATGGTCATAACGGCTTCCAAGGACGACAGCACCGTTGAGCTTACCGTCTCCCTCTCGGCAGAAGGCATCCCCGCCGATGAGAAGTTCCTTCTCACAATAAGCTATGAGAACGGCGGCGACGATGAGCAGTTCGAGCTGAAAAGCGGCGATTCCAAGCACCTCACCGTGCATGAGGGCAGGCAATACACCGTAACCCTCGCCCTCAAGGATGGTCAGAGCGCGTCCGCCAAGCTTGTAAAAGGCGCACAAAAAGCCTCCTTCGAGGATGAAAACGGGTTCCTGACTGTAACCTCCACCGCCGTCAACGGTAAAAATTTCGTTGTCATTACCGTCAGCGGTAATCAGCAGACGGTCGAGAACACTGATGCGGGCAAACCCGTTCAAAGCACGAACAACGCCAATGCGGACAGCACGGAAAACAATGAAAGCACGGACAGCACGAACGGCGGCAGCATACTGCCCTATATAGCCATTCCTGCCGCAGCCGTTTTAATAGGCGCAGCCGCCTTTGCAATGATCCGCAGGCGCGGCGCGAACAATAATAAATAACAGCATGGCAATATGAGTGTGTTTATCACAAAAACCGTAAAATTCATCTTCAAAGCGGCAGACAGGCTGGTGAATACATTATTCATCACCCTGCTCCTTCTGCTGCTCATTTTGACTGTCTATATAACCTCCGAGAACAAACGCATTCTCGACGAGGCGGATTCCAAAGTTTATACCGCCTACAAGCCAACATCGGAGGACACGACCTCATTTGATGAGCTGAGAGCCATCAATAACGAGATTGTCGGCTGGCTCACTATAGACGATACAAAGATAGACTATCCGCTGACGCACACGACAAACAACGATAAATATGTCAATACATCGGCGACAGGGGAGTTCTCCCTATCGGGTGCGCTCTTTCTCGACTTCCGCAACGCTCCCGATTTTTCCGATCCGCTGACGGTCATATACGGTCACAACATGACCGACGACATGATGTTCGGCGTAATAGACAAATACTCCGATCCGTTCTTCTTCAAGGAGCATAAGCACGGCACGCTGTTCTTCGGCGGCGATTACTATGACGTGAGCGTATTCGCGTACCTTATGGCGGACGCGCACGACACGAGCGTATACAGCCCCACTCTGAAGGAGGACGACGTGGAATCGTGGATAGCCCATGTTCGGGAAACAGCCGTGAATTTCGACTCCAAGCCGCTGAGCGGCGGTAGAATGCTGCTTTTAAGCACCTGTTCTTCGGGCATAACGAACGGGCGCGATCTTCTTGCCGCGGTAATAACTCCCGGAGGCAAGCCCCCCGAAGCCAAGGAAGTCGGGCATTCCACATCCCCGGCTCAGCTAAGCGGCATCATAAGGCGCGAAAAAATCAACATCTACATCGTCTATATGGGAATCGCGCTTGCGGTGCTGACGGTTATTTACTTCATACTCAAAAGGAGAAAAAAGAAGAAGCATGAGCAGGGAAAATGATATAGAAAACATGGATACGGCAATCGAACAGACCGCCGCAGCGTCCGGGCAGACCGAAGCGGAAGCCTCCCTCGGCACGGTTACGGAGTCCGATGTGAATGCCTCCGAGGAAAGCGGAGAAAAAAGCGGAGAAAAAAGCGGAAAGAAAAACGGGAAAAAAAGCAAAAAAAAGAAGTCGGGCAAGAACAGCCTGCTGCTCGATCTGCTCTCCTTCATAATCCGCATAGGCTGGATACTGCTGTTCCTCGTGGTTCTGCTCCAGGTGGTATGCGGCATAACCGTCAATCGCGGCGAACGCATGAGTCCCATGTTCAATGACAGGGATATTGTCGTATACTACAGGCTTGACAAGTCCGTCAATGCGCGTGAGGTGATAGTCTTTGAGGACGACAGCGGAAACGTCCTTCTCGGAAGGGTAGTCGCAAAGACGGGCGATACTGTTGATATCGATGAGCGCGGTCTGAAAATAAACGGCTATTATCAGACCGAGAAATATGCTCATGGCGATACGGTAATGTTCGAGGGCGGCATTGCGTTTCCCCTGACGCTCGGCGAGGAGGAATATTTTGTGCTGTGTGACGACCGCTCCAACAGCCTCGACAGCCGTACATTGGGGCCCGTGCCTTTCGCCCGTATGCTCGGCAGGGTAATGCTCCAGATACGGCAGAGGGACTTTTAGTACCCTATCCAAATCGAGAACATTTTTATTGTGTTTCGATAAATTATTGTTGACATTCTCCCTTCCGTATGCTATAATGCAATCATAAACGGAAAGGAGAATTTTTATATGTCACAAAAAACTCTTTCGACAATGCTCAAGGCGATAATAATAGGCGTCGCGGCGTGCTGCGTACTCGTCTACACATGGATAGTACCCGAAATAGGATGGGGGGTTGCGGGCGGGGCTCCCGAATTTGCGCATCTTTACACTCCGTGGCTCATAATAATATTCGTTACCGCCATTCCGGTAGCGGGCATACTGGTGCTTGCGTGGATAATCTCCTCAAACATAGGGCATGACAAATCATTCTCGCAGGAGAACGCAAAGCTTTTAAAGTGGGTATCCCTGCTTGCGGGCATCGACGCGCTCTATTTCTTTATCGCAAACATAGTGATGTGCCTGCTCAGAGCATCCCATCCCGGCCTTGTGATACTCGCCCTGCTCTCCTGCTTCGTGGCGGTATGCGTTTCGGTCGCCGCCGCGGTTCTGTCCCATCTTGTTTACAAGGCGGCAAAGCTCCAGACGCAGAGCGATCTGACCATATAAGGAGGCGGCTTATGAGAATTGAAAAAAACGAAATAGCGGATGAGATGAACGAGGACTCCGTATCCCTTCCCGGAGAGATAGTGTTCAATATAGACGTCATGCTTGCCAAGCGCAAGATGAAGGTGGGCGATCTTGCCGACAGGGTGGGCATAACCATATCCAACATATCCATACTGAAGAACGGAAAGGCGAAGGCGATAAAGGTATCGACGCTCATTAAGCTGTGCCACGCGCTCGAATGCCAGCCCGGCGATCTGCTCGAATACAGGGAGGTCGAATGATATGAAGGGCATGAGGCTCTTACTGCTTCTGACATTTATCGCAATCACGTTCACGGGCTGCTTCCGCGGTCGCTGGCTGTATGACGAGCTTCCCGAAAACCCAATCAGGTTTGAGATGGGCGGATTCGTTGATCCCGACGATCCCGATGAAATGGCATACGGTACAATAGAGTATAACGGCAGGACATATGCAAGCTACGGCTGCTATAGGGGCATAATGAGGCCCAAGGACGTCGGAAAATGCCTTGGATACATCGTTCAGGACGGGAGAGAAGAAGACGACGACATGCGCGTCCTCCTGCTCGCCGACGATCCCGACGCCAATTATCTGGTGTGCTGTCTTTTGAGTGATACAGACACGCTTATGAGAACCGGTCCGATGTTTTTCAGGGCGGTGGATACCAAGGGCTGTGAGATATTCACCCCTCGGTTCATAGAAAGCCTGGATTACGAGCTGTTCTGGAATAACGCAAACGAATAGAACTGAAAAAGGTACGGTTTTGCACAAGCCGTACCTTTTGTGTTATTCTTTTTTTATTTCCCTCGAAGCGATGCAGCCAAAGAGCTGTGTTTCAGGCTCATCGGAATGTCCGCGCTTTACAAGACTTATTATGCCTGCGATAATCAGCCAGCCGATAATCGTGCCAAGGCAGTTGCAGATAACGTCGGAGGTATCAACGTAATTGAATGTGAAGCCCTGGAGGACGGCTATGAGGAGCTGCAAAAGCTCTATGCCGAGCCCGAATGCCAACCCCGCAAGCAGCGCATTGACGAAGCTTGTGCGCTTCCTTATGAGCGGAAGTATGAAGCCGAAGGGAATCGTCATAACCACATTGAGCAAATCGTCACGGGAGATTCCGTCCGCGAACGGCACAAGATGTATACATTCCGAAACATGCCATTCTCCATCCATATTGAACGCCTCGCGCATACCGCTGTTGCCGAAGTATATAGGGCAAAGCGTTTTCGCAAATACGAATATGAGATACGCGGTAAGTGCGAATCGAAAAAGGTATTGCCAGATATTGCCGTGCTTTACGGAATAGATGATTGCGAATATCACAAACGCGACGCCTGAAAATATAAGACAATGAATAGGTGAAGGATCAAATCCCATTATCAAATGCCTCCCGTTTAAACATCCATATAATACTATACTGCGGCACGACGGTTGTCAAGTATATAATAACATCGTGTTGTAAGACTAACTTAATTGTTGTGAAAGAAAAAAGTAAAAATTAAAGGATTTTGTTGTGCGGTCTGCGGTTGGCGAATATGACGCATGGGAACCAAGATTTGCGTTCTCGCCTCGAACGTTTCCACAAAAGCATTTTTGCTAATGCTCTCGGGTAGGGAGTATTTGTTTGGGCTGAAGCTCTTTGCCTCCCCTGAGTCAGGGGAGGTGGCTTGGAGGGCTTTAGCCCGACAAGACGGAGGGGTTGCTTCCCTTATCTCGCTTGAGTTTTTTAGTTGCTTTCAACCCCTCAGTCATCCTCGCTTCG
>CADAGD010000014.1 GCA_902787375.1 uncultured Eubacteriales bacterium | reverse complement strand
CATTCATGTAGGTATCAAGCACTTCAAGCTCGGTACATCCGCTCAGGTCAAGATTTCCATAAAGGTCTTGTCTTGAAATATCTATCTCGATTATTCTGTGCTCGCCGTCAATTTCATCCCATGTAAAACAGTTGCCCCATGTGTCGGGATCATCAGCATTATAGTTTGAGCTGACCTTCTCGCCGTTTTTTATGCCGTCCTCGTCTTGCTGCTCAAGAAGAAACACAATTTTCTGATAATCATTGTCATTGTAGTACGCTTGAGTAGTGAATTCTTGAATTGTAACATTCGCAGCATAAGCTGATACTGACGTTACACAATTCAAAAGAACGAATACTGCCGCAACAATAGCTGATAAAACCCTTTTTTTCATTTTGATTACCCCCTTTTTACATTTGTTCTTTTACATAAAATCCTCCATTGTTTTGAATGTGCCCCATTGCACATCTCTGCTATGCCCATTATATATCAGATACTTTTATTTGTCAATAATAGGGCGTAAAAAAGTTTATTTATTGTCCAAATATGTATCTCGTTTAATATCTCGATTTATTCAAAACCGTAACCAATTCACCCATATGAGTTAATAAGAATAAAAGCTCACAGTATTATCACTCTTTTTTGCAAAATGTTAGTCAGTATAATCAATGCCATATATCAAAAAAGCCCAATCCCTTTTTCAAAGGATATGGGCTTCGGTAAAAACCTGTATTTACTTACGCGATTTCTTCGTTAGCATAAACGCTTACGCACTTATAACCGCCGTGCTTTGTTTCAAAACGAACAACGCCATCAATCTTTGCAAAGAGGGTATCATCCTTACCGATACCGACATTGGTGCCGGGATGGAAATGAGTACCGCGCTGCCTTACAAGAATATTGCCGGCGAGGACGAACTGACCGTCAGCACGCTTGGGCCCCAGACGCTTGGATTCGCTTTCACGACCATTGCGGGAGCTACCAACGCCCTTTTTATGTGCAAAAAGCTGAAGATCGAATTTGAACATATTAAGCTTTAACCTCCCTCTTAATAAGTTTGAGATGATCACTATAATTTTCCTCAACGGAACGAAGCCCCAAAAGCATCGTTCCAAGTATCAGCTCCGCCTTCTCTCTCTTCTCGGCATCCAAGCCTTTTGAAAGCATTAAACGGAGCTCGCCGTCCTTAATATGGAATTCCATTTCCGCCTTGACCAGCTTTTCAAGGCCGAGATATGCGGTCTGTGTAAGCGCGGATACTGCCGCACAAACGATGTCCTCGCCGTGTTCGGCATACCCGGAATGCCCCTTTGCAACAAACCCGACAATATTATCTCCGTTATACAGGACGGTAATCACGGTCATACAGCGACCCTCTTAGCCTATTGAAAGAACCTTGACCTTGGTGTACGGCTGGCGATGCCCCTGCTTCTTGCGAATGTTCTTCTTGGGCTTATACTTGAAGACTATAACCTTGCTGCCCTTGCCATGCTCTACAACCTCAGCCTTGGCGGCAACACCCTCTACATAGGGCTTACCAACCTTAACAGACTCGCCGTCGGCCATCATCAGTACGTCGAAATTGACAGTTGCGCCAACCTCTGCATCGAGCTTTTCAACGAGAATCTCGTCGCCCGCCTCGACCTTATACTGCTTACCGCCGGTAACGATAATAGCGTACATTGGGAAACTTCCTCCTTGACAAATCTCGCCCATGCTTCGGTGACACGGATATGAGTGCGCATCTTTAAAACCGACATGGAGCGGCTTACCGAACAATATTACCACCAAATCTTTTTTTTGTCAATATGATAATGGTGTTTTTTCGTTATATATTAGCTGTTTTTTGCGCATTTTCCGACAAACGCCGGCGCTCATAGTTCCATTAAAGCTATCTGTCCTTCTTTTCGGAAAGACGCTGTTCAAATCTGTCCTTTCTCGTGTCTGAAGGTATCGGAGTCGGATAGTTGCCCTCGAAGCACGCGCTGCAATAATCACCGTTTCCCGTCAGACAGCAAAGGCTTTCGGCAGGCAGGTATCCGAGTGAATCCGCGCCTATTATCTGCGCTATCTCCTCGACCGTATGCTTGCACGCGATAAGATGCTCCTCGGAATCAATATCCGTACCGTAATAGCAGGGATGCAGGAAGGGCGGAGATGATATTCTCATATGTATCTCGGCAGCTCCTGCGTCACGAAGGAGCTTTACAAGCCTTCCGCTTGTTGTTCCCCTGACTATGGAGTCATCTATCATTATCACTCGTTTGCCGCGCACAACATCATTAAGCGCGGCAAGCTTTATTTTGACCTTGTCCAATCTGTCGCCGGGAGCTATGAATGTTCTCCCGATATATTTATTCTTTATTAAACCTATTCTGTAAGGTATTCCCGAAGCCTCGCTGTAGCCAAGAGCCGCGTCAAGACCGGAATCCGGAACGCCTATCACCATGTCGGCATCAACCGGATGTGCCTTTGCCAATACCTGTCCGGCGCGGAACCTTGCCTCATGCACCGACACGCCGTCAATGTTGGAATCGGGTCTTGCGAAATAGATGTATTCAAATATGCAGAGCTTCTTATCCTTTTCGCCGCAATGCTCACGCCTTGACTCGACGCCATTGCTGCTGAAAACTATTATCTCGCCCGGCTCCACGTCGCGTACAACTTCGCCGCCGACTGCCTTTATAGCGCAGCTTTCCGAAGCGACTATGTAAACTCCGTCGGGCGTTTTGCCATAACATAGCGGACGGAAGCCATATGGATCGCGCGCGCAAATGAGCTTCTGCGGAGACATCAGTACAAGCGAATAAGCTCCGTCAAGGGTGTTCATGGCCTGTGAAAGCGCATCCTCTATCGAATTGGTTTTCAGCCTCTCCCTTGTGACTATGTATGCGATGGTTTCCGTATCGCTTGTAGTATGGAAAATGGCTCCGGAGAGCTCAAGCTCGTTGCGAAGCTCCGCGGCATTGGCAAGATTTCCGTTATGCGCAAGAGCCATCCTGCCCTTCTGATGATTCACCTCTATCGGCTGACAGTTATTTCTGTTTGTACCTCCTGTCGTGCCATAGCGAACATGAGCAACCGCCATGCTTCCTTTCGGAAGCCTTGACAGCGTATCCGCTCTGAAAACCTCGGAAACAAGCCCCAAATCCTTATGCGATACAAAAACACCGTCGTCATTTACAACAATGCCGCAGCTCTCCTGTCCTCTATGCTGGAGCGCATAAAGACCATAATAGGAATAGCTTGCCACATCTATGGGTTTAGGCGCAAAAACGCCAAAAACACCGCACTCCTCATGAATACTCATTGCATATCTCCTCTTTCAGAATGATTGAGCGCAGCCTCTACGAATCCCTTAAACAGCGGATGTGGTCTGTTTGGTCTGCTCTTGAATTCGGGGTGATACTGCACGCCAACATAAAACTGCCTATCCATTATTTCAACAGTTTCAACAAGCACTCCATCGGGCGAAGTTCCCGATACCGTCAAACCGCAGCCCTCAAGCTGCTCGCGGAAATCATTGTTGAACTCATAGCGATGCCTGTGACGCTCGTTTATAATCGGCTGCCCATAGCAACGCTCCATTGTACTGTTTTTCTTAATATGGCACGGATATGAGCCAAGGCGAAGCGTACCGCCCTTGTCTATCATATTGGATTGACCGGGCATGAAATCTATGACCTTATGCTTGCAGCGTTCATCAAACTCTCCCGAATCGGCGTCCGCTATTCCCGCGACATTTCTTGCGTATTCTATAACGGCTATCTGCATTCCAAGGCAGATGCCGAAGTACGGCACTCCTTTTTCCCTCGCATACTTCGCGGCAAGTATCATGCCCTCGATTCCCCTGCTTCCGAATCCGCCGGGAACAAGTATGCCGTAGCAGAACTCCGTTTTCAACGTTTCCGAAGAAGGTAAGCTCTACGCTTCTTGAAAGGGATTTTATCACATCCACCATTGCGCGCCATTCCGAAAGCTCAGGCTTTGGCGCGTCTATTCCAAGCTCTCTGCAGACGACGGATGAGAAATCGGCCTTCTCAAGCATGAGCGGAGCTTCATAGAGATTCGGAAGCGTTATATTTTCAAGTACGCAATCCGGCTTGACATTGCAGAAAAGGGATATTTTATTGAATATGGATTTCTCCAAGGGCTCATCACATCTCAGGACGATTATATCGGGCTTTACACCCATGCCCTGAAGCTCCTTGACGGAGTGCTGTGTCGGCTTGGACTTATGCTCCTCCGACCCTTTAAGGAAGGGAACGAGCGTCACATGTATGAACAGGCTGTTTTCCCTGCCTACTTCAAGCGATACCTGCCTTACCGCCTCGATAAAGGGCTGTGACTCAATATCGCCGATGGTTCCTCCTATCTCGGTAATTACAACATCGGCATTGGTCTTTCTGCCCACATTGTAGATAAACGCTTTTATCTCATTTGTGATATGCGGTATCACCTGAACTGTGGAGCCGAGGTACTCCCCCCTGCGCTCCTTATTCAGCACATTCCAATAGACCTTACCCGTCGTCAGGTTTGAAAACCTATTCAAGTCCTCGTCGATAAATCTCTCATAATGACCGAGGTCAAGGTCTGTTTCCGCTCCATCCTCGGTAACATAGACCTCGCCATGCTGATACGGACTCATGGTTCCCGGATCGACATTGATGTACGGATCCAGCTTCTGCGCAGCGACCTTTAAGCCGCGCGCCTTGAGCAGACGTCCCAGCGATGCCGCCGTAATGCCTTTTCCCAAGCCGGAGACAACGCCGCCGGTAACAAAAATATACTTAGTCATAACATTCTCCGAAAAGGGTATTGTTTTTAAAAATCAAAGGTTTATCTCCGCTTTTTCAGGCGCGGCTTCCGCTATGAGGGGCCTTACCTTCTCCACAAGACGCTCCACCTGATCCGGGCAGCGGCCTATATAGAGCGTCGGCTCAAGAAGCTTTTCCATTTCGGCAATACTGAGACCGAATTCCTTTTCCTTGGCAAGTCTTTCGAGAAGATCGCAGGACTCGCCCTCCTTCATTCTTGCCGTCGCCTCCATGGAGCATTTCCTGATAATCTCATGGAGCTGCTGACGGTCGCCGCCGCACTTTACCGCCTCCATCATCAGGTTCTCGGTGGCTATGAACGGCAGGTACTCACGCACGGTTCTCTCGATTATCTTGGCATTGACATTCAAACCGTCGGTTATATTCATCGCAAGGCGAAGTATCGCGTCAGCGCAGAGGAAGCCCTCCGGCAACGAAATACGTCTGTTCGCGGAATCATCCAATGTGCGCTCCAGCCACTGCACAGACGCGGTCATGGGAGCATTCATGGCGTCGGCCATCAGATACCTTGAAAGCGAGCATATTCTCTCGCTGCGCATGGGATTGCGCTTATATGCCATCGCGGATGAGCCTATCTGATTCTTTTCAAACGGTTCCTCAACCTGACGGTCATGCTGCAAAAGTCTTATATCATTTGCCATACGATAGCAGCTCTGCGCTATGGACGACAGCGCGTTGAGTATGCGCGAATCCAGCTTTCTCGGATATGTCTGTCCGCAGACGTCAAATATCTCGTCAAACTCAAACTCGCCCGCTATCATGCGGTTCATCTCGTCTATCTTCTCCTCGCTGCCCTCAAACAGGTCAAGGAAGCTTGCCTCCGTGCCGGTAGTGCCGCGGCAGCCGAGAAATTTGATATTCTCAATGGCAAAATCAAGCTCCTTTACATCGGAGATCAAATCCTGCATCCACAGCGAAGCTCTTTTTCCGACCGTCACAAGCTGCGCCGGCTGATAGTGTGTATATCCCAGCGTTGGCATAGCTCTGTACTTCATCGCAAAATCGGCAAGATTGGCTATGACACTCAGAAGCTCATGACGCAGATACCTCAATCCGTCACGGTATATGACAAGATCGGCATTATCCGTAACATAGCAGCTTGTAGCTCCAAGATGGATTATGCCGGCAGCCGAAGGTGCCTTTAAGCCATAGGCATAGACATGCGCCATTACATCGTGGCGAACTTCCTTTTCTCTCTTTGCCACAACATCATAGTCAATGTCATCCAAATGCGCCTCAAGCTCATCGACCTGCTGCTGAGTTATGGGTAAGCCGAGCTTCATTTCCGCCCTTGCAAGGGCGACCCAAAGCTTGCGCCATGTCTTATATCTCGTGTCCGACGAAAACAGATTCAGCATATACGCGGAGGCGTATCTTGTGGACAACGGGGATTCATACTTGTCTGTCATATTGTAAACTCCTGTTTGACGATAGTGTTAATCTCTGACTATTATACTGTCACGCTCAGGCCCGACTGAAACATATTTTATCGGACAACCGATCTCTTTCTCAACAAAGAGGACATACTTCCTTGCGTTTTCCGGAAGCTCCTCCCATTTGCGGCATGAGGATATATCGGTTCCCCAACCGTCAAAATACTCAACGACCGGCTCGGATTTTGCGAGCGCGACGGGAAACGGGAAATCATCCACTATTTGTCCGTTGAGCTTATAATGCGTGCAAACGGGTATCCTGTCCATGTAGCTGAGTACGTCAAGCTTCGTCAGGGCGATACAGGTCGCCGCCTGAACCTCAACGCCGTAGCGGGTTGCAACTATATCCAGCGGCCCGACCCTTCTGGGACGTCCTGTCTTGGCTCCGTATTCAAAGCCTGCCTCGCGGAGCTTATCCGCCTCCTCGCCGAACATTTCACATACGAACGGGCCTTCACCAACACATGTCGAATATGCCTTTACAACGCCTATTACATCCTCTATCTTAGCGGAAGGCAGTCCGGAGCCTATCGGCGCATATGCCGCCATCGTGTTGGAGGAAGTAGTGTAGGGATGTATACCGTAATCCAAATCCCTCAACGAGCCAAGCTGCGCCTCAAAGAGTATGTTCTTGCCTTCCTTCTGAGCTTTTTTCAGAAATGCTCCCGTATCGCAGACATGGGGCTTTATCTTTTCGCAGGCATTATTCAGCCAATCCTCTATCATCTGCTCGGTATAAGGCTCTGCTCCGTAGACCTTTGTCAGCGTCAGGTTCTTCCACTCCATCAGGCTTCTCAAATGATTGCGAAGCTCCTCAGGATAGAACAGCTCGCCCGCAAGAACCGTCTTTTTCTGGTACTTGTCCGAATAGAACGGAGCTATTCCCTGCTTTGTTGAGCCGTATTTTTTATCGGCAAGGCGACGCTCCTCAAGCTCATCCATATCGCGGTGCCACGGAAGAAGAAGCGATGCCCTCTCACTTATCTTGAGATTATCGGGAGTGAGCGGAACGCCCTTTTCGACGACCTCATTCATCTCACGAACAAGGCTCTCCGGATCGAGCGCGACTCCGTTGCCGAGTATGTTGACAACACCGTCACGGAATATGCCCGAAGGAAGAAGATGGAGGGCGAACTTTCCATGCTCGTTTATAACGGTATGACCGGCATTTCCGCCGCCCTGAAAGCGAACGACCACATCATAGTTTTCCGTCATCAGGTCTACCATGCGGCCCTTGCCCTCATCACCCCAGTTTATACCTACTATCGCACAGTTTGCCATGTTTTATGCTCCTTATCACAGATGCTCGTTAAGGCGCCTCATAATCTCCGCATAAGCATCCTCGACGCCTCCCAAATCACGGCGGAACCTGTCCTTATCAAGCTTTTCGCCCGTCGCGGAATCCCAAAGCCTGCATGTGTCGGGGCTTATCTCATCGGCAAGAACTATTCTGCCGTCAGCGGTCTTTCCGAACTCAAGCTTAAAATCAACGAGCGTAACTCCACAGCCCGCCCAGAAGCTTTTCAGCTCATTGTTTACTGCGAAAGCAAGACGCTTAATGGTTTCTATCTAATCCTTCGTCGCAAGCTTGAGAGCTACGGCATGATAGCTGTTTATCAGCGGATCGCCCAATTCATCATTTTTATAGGAAAACTCTATTGTCGGCTCGTCAAAAACGATGCCCTCCTCAACGCCGTATCTCTTGGAGAAGGAGCCTGCGGAAATGTTCCTTATTATAACCTCAAGCGGAACAATGGATACCTTTCTGACAAGGGTATCACGCTCAGATAGTTCTTCAACAAAATGTGTGGGAATGCCGGATTTTTCAAGCATTTTCATCAGACGGTTGCTCATCTGATTGTTGATAACTCCCTTGCCCTTTATCGTACCCTTTTTAAGACCGTTGAACGCGGTCGCGTCATCCTTATAGGATACAATGACAAGCTCCTTATCGTCCGTCGCAAAAACCTTTTTTGCCTTGCCCTCATAAAGCTGTTCTCTCTTTTCCATTTTTATGAACCTCCAGCGTATTTTTGATTGCGATTGACGTCCCCGTTAAGGCGGCGCCAATTTATATATTATCATTTAAATGAAACAAGGCAAAGACCGCACGAGCAAAATCGCCTCGAAGCCCTTGCCAATTACTGTTTTACTATACTATTTTTTAGACTGATTGTCAACAGTGGACTTTGAGTATTGACGCATTTTTGAGATTTTTTTCATCTTTTTTCTTGCAGACATATTTTATTCGGGCTTATCCGAACTGCTTGCCTGCCTGTTGATTTTCAAAGTTTAGCTGTTATAATGTTTGATAAGAAAACTATTTTTATAAGCGGAGTGATATTATGAAAAACTGGATAGAAACTCATTTTAATGAGCATTTAAAGCTTCTGAGCGACATCGCCGCGATACCCGCGCCGTCCGGTCACGAGGATGAACGTGTTGCGTTCCTGATGAAATGGCTTGTCGATAATGGTTTTGAGTGCTGTTCCGACTCGGCAAAGAACGTCATAATACCCTTATGTACTGCTGAGGATATGGACATAACCTGCTATTGCGCGCATACGGATGTTGTCTTTCCCGATACATCAGCCCTTCCCGTGCATGCCGAAAGCGGAAGACTTTACGCGCCCGGCGTCGGGGATGATACGGCAAATGTCGCCGCAATACTTACCATGCTCAAATACATAAAAGAGCATGAGCTTAGTGCAAAAACACCGGTATTGTTCGTTCTCAACTCGTGCGAGGAGGGCTTGGGCAATCTTAAAGGCATACGCCAAATAATGAGCGATTTTAACGGGCGAATAAAGGAGGTCGTTTCGTTTGACTGCTATCTTGACGGAGGCATGGTAACAAGGGCAGTTGGCTCGGAACGCTGGCGTATAACCGCGCACACGATCGGCGGTCATTCATTTTCAGCCTTTGGGAACCCAAGCGCAATACATCATATGTCAAAGCTTATATCGAGACTGTATGAGCAGGGGATTCCCGGTTTTGAGGGAAAAACCACATTCAATGTCGGCGTCATAAGCGGCGGCACATCCGTGAACACGATAGCCCAGAGCTGTGAAATGCTCTATGAGTATCGCTCGGAAAACAGGCTTTCCCTTGAATACATGCGCGAACAGTTCAAAGCCCTGCTTGCCGAGGCAAATCTCGGTGAAGCTGATTTTGAAGCGGAGCTTATAGGCGAGCGTCCCTGCGGAGGGAAATTGGATGAAGCCGCTTATAACGCCCTCATTTCAAGGTGCGAAACCGCCATACGATCCGTTACCGGGAAAGAGCCTCAAAAAAGCGCAGGCTCGACCGACGCCAATATTCCCCTCTCTCTCGGCGTTCCCGCTGTCACATTCGGTCTTTTGAACGGCGCAGGCGCCCATACCCGTGAGGAATGGCTTGATATTTCTTCACTAAAAACCGGGCTTGAGATAGGACTTAAACTCATCATAGACGGTCATTTTGCGTAAATCGTTTTTGCTTCCGAACAATAAGCTTTGAATGGGTTATGGATGTTAACAGTTTGTTCATTAAATAAGCGTCTGTGACCTTGAAAACCCTTTGCATAAGTGTTACAATACCTCTATGCTATATCTTATATTATACGGGAGGTGTCAAAATGAAACACTTAAAAAAAGCTATTGCAGTCTTTATGGGCTTACTGTTTGTACTGTCGCTTATTCCGGCGGCAGCCATCGCAAAAGCGCAGAATGACCACAGGGATGTAAACTATTTGGACAGCGGACTATACTCCGAAGCAAAGATGACAAAAGCCGAAATAACCGACCTGCTTTTGAACGCTCCCTCAACAATGATAGAGCCTGTTTTCATTGACGAGCCCTCCGTTACCGCTCCGTACGCCACAGGCTCGGTCAATACGGATTTGCTGAGCCGCACCACGGACAGGCTCAACGCGCTCCGAGCCATAGCGGGACTTAAAAGCGTAACGCTTGACGCTGCTCTCAGCGAAAACGCGCAGTATGGCGCGGTTCTGCTCGCGGCATCGAGCTTCAGCCATTATCCCGCGCAGCCGTCGGATATGGATAATGACTTCTATCAGCTTGGTCTGACCGCAACGTCGTCAAGCAATATTTCAGCGGGTCGCATATTAACCCAAACTCCTGACGGATTCATGGACGATTCCGACGGCGGCAATATCCCGATGCTCGGTCACAGGCGTTGGCAGCTCAATCCCGCCATGGGAAAAATCGGTTTCGGCTATGTAACTTGCGATACCGGCTATGGCAGGTACACATGCGAAAAAGCGCACGACAGGAGCGCAAGCTATGGGGATTATGATTTCATATCATGGCCCTCCTCCGGCAACTTTCCCAACGGTCTTATAGCTTTCGGCAAGAACACCGCTTGGAGCGTTACACTTAATCCCAATAGATACTCCAACCCCGTTCTTTCCGATATTACCGTGACAATAACAAGGGAGGCTGACGGTCAGCAGTTCATTCTTCCCGGCACGGACAGCTACACCGCTGCAAGCTCCGGCAGATATTTAAACGTCAATCTGCAAGGCTATGGCGTTTCCAACTGCATAGTATTCCGTCCCGAAGGCATTGACACATATTCGGGCGTTTATACGGTTCACATCGACGGTTTGAAAAACAAGTCGGGTACTCCTGTTGATTTTGATTATCGGGTGGATTTCTTCGAGCCTGTTTATTCTTCGTCCGACCTTAATGAAGCCCTCAATGTTGACGGAGGCTCCCTCGATTTTTTCACAAGCCTTAGCAAGCCGTTCCTCACTACCGAGTATAACGGAAGAACGGTTGGTTACTGCGAAAACATTACGACCGCAAACACGGTTTCCTACATAACCATCACTCTTGAGCTTAACGCGGGCGATACCCTGTCATTTGATTACCGTTACTATACCTACTCTCAAGATTACTTCAAGTTCTCCGTGAACGGCACCGATGAAATATCGGTCGCAGGCACTTCCGGCGTCTGGAAAACCGGCTCATTTACCGCCCCGCAGCACGGAAGCTACACGTTTAAATGGAGCTACATAAAGAACGCGAATGTGTATTATCCCAACGCTGTACCCGTAATGCTCGATAATATCAAGCTCGAAAGGGCAGCCGTTGATACCGCGGGCGACATCAACAGCGACGGCGTATTGGATTTCACCGACGTAAGCTTGTTGTTCAGCTATCTGCTCAACGGCGATACGACCGGAATTACAACGGAGGGGCTGCAAAATGCCGACCTGAACGACGACGGCGTCTTGAGTATTTCCGATATAACCCTGATGTACAACCTGCTGCTTGGCGAAGCATAAGCAATATTTACGTTGAAAAACCGGGCAACCTCTGCGGCTGCCCGGTTTCATCTTTCATTATCAAGCAAGGATTAACGACCCTTTTCAATGCTTATAAGCACCGATGTTTTTTCATTTGAATACATTCCGATATAGAGCCTGTCACCGTCCTCGCGTTTATACAGACGGAGCTTATCGCCCTCAAAGCACGGACTTTTATATATGACACACATACGTTTGGGTGAGAGTCTTTCGATCTCCGCATTGGACAGCGAACCTATCGCCGCACGCACATATGCCGCGTTATTCATATGACCGCCCACATCAATATCTATTGAACGGACAATGTACTCATAATATGCTTCATCCTCGTTATAATCATCGGGTATCCTATCGAATGCCTGCGGACATGCGGTTGGAATATCGAAAGCCATGTCCTCCGCGAACACATTTGACATGGGTGCTAATCTATTCGTTCTCGTGTTTATGACCGCCCATTCGGTCTTCCCTGTGATAACAGTTTTTCCGTTCTTTTGCATCTCATAGCTTCTGTTTGCTCTTACACGCTCCGGAGCTTCGGGCCATGTGCTGAGCGTTACCATGTCATTCATTGCCGGACGCTCGTAAAAGTTCACCTGAGTCTTTGCTGTCAGCCAAAAAAGCTCACGCTCCGCCATCTTCTCAAAGCCCACGCCAAGCTGCTCGGCATGTATCGACGCCACGTCCATGAACAGTCGGAATACATCATGATAGCCGAGCCTTCCGCCTGCGTCCGCGCAGCCGGGAGCAATATACAAATCCTGAGAAAATCGTTCTTTCATTTTGCTTAATTCCTTTTTTAAACGGCTTAGTCTACCAGAACCGTTATAATGTTATCCTTAACCATTGCAAAGCCTCCGCTGATGCTCTTTCGGAAGACTTCGCTGCCGTTCAGCTTCGCAATCACTTCCGCTCCCGGCTCCAGAGCTATAACGGCGGGAAGATGGTTATGCCTTATTCCGACGCTTCCTCCGCCTTCTCCTTTCCGGTTATCCCTCGCTGCAAGGTTCACAGCGTCGCATTCAGTGGATTCATTGACGCCGTCGGGTGATACTATCTTCAATGTCATCAGCTTCTCCATCTCAAACCGCTCCCATATCCTCGGCGGCTTTGAATACCTCATCTATACCGCCCTTCATCAGGAAACAGCTCTCATGTATATCATCGCAGTCACCGCCAAGTATTGCCTCAAAGCCCTTGATGGTATCCTCTATGTGGACAAACTTACCCGGAATGCCTGTGAATCCCTCCGCTACATGGAAGGGCTGGCTCATGAATCGCTGTATCTTCCTTGCCCTCCTGACGGTCAATCTATCCTCAGGCGAAAGCTCATCCATTCCGAGTATGGCTATAATATCATGCAGCTCATTATACCTTTGCAGTACCCTTTGCACCTCTTTGGCAACGGTATAATGCCTGTCGCCCACCACATCCGGCGTCAGCATACGAGAACCCGATTCAAGCGGCGCGACGGCGGGATAGATGCCAAGCTCGACTATTGACCTTGAAAGCACCGTGGTTGCGTCAAGATGTGTGAATGTCGTCGCGGGAGCAGGATCTGTCAGATCATCCGCGGGGACATATATCGCCTGAACGGATGTGATTGAGCCGTTTGTCGTCGAAACTATTCGTTCCTGCAGCTTGCCCATTTCGGACGCAAGCGTGGGTTGGTAACCGACCGCAGACGGCATACGTCCGAGCAAAGCCGAAACCTCCGAGCCCGCCTGAGTAAAGCGGAATATGTTATCTATGAACAGAAGTACGTTTTTATGCGAGAACTCCCTGAAATACTCGGCGATCGTCAATCCTGCGAGCGGAACCCTGAGCCTTGCGCCGGCAGGCTCGTTCATCTGTCCGAACACCAGCGAGGTTTTATCAAGCACGCCCGACTGCTTCATCTCCTGCCACAGATCAAGCCCTTCCCTCGATCGCTCGCCAACACCGGCAAATACGGAATACCCCTCATGCTCGAAAGCAATATTTCGTATCAGTTCCATTATAAGCACGGTTTTGCCGACTCCCGCACCTCCGAAAAGACCTATCTTTGAGCCTTTGGCATATGGCGTCATAAGGTCTATTACCTTGATTCCTGTTTCAAGCATCTCCTCCGCCGGTACTATCTCGGTAAATCGCGGCGAGCTGTGATGTATTGGCCAATGATCCTCCGCCTTTATCTCCCCTTCTCGGTCGATGGGATTCCCGCTGACGTCTATCATTCTTCCCAATGTGGATTCGCCAACGGGAATGCTTATGGGCGCCCCTGTATCAATGGCTTCCATTCCACGGGAAATACCCTCTGTTGAGTGCATGGCGATACATCTTACAACGCCGTCACCGAGCTGCTGGAGCGTTTCAAGCAGCAATGTTCCGTTGCCCGTTTCAACCTTGAGCGCGTTGAATATTTCAGGTATCGGAAAATGCTTATCGAATGCAACATCCACCACGGGGCCCATTATTCTCGTTATCAAGCCTGACGCTTTATTTGCCATTTTGTTGTTCCTCAGAAATTATTGTTGTCCGGATCGGAGGAAGTTTCAATTACACTCTCCGTAACCTTTGCCTGCCTGCGTCGGTTGATGGCTGTTTCAAGCATCTGTGCCGATGTCTTGGCATTGTCATACGCCGAGCGCATTGCCATGAGTGTCGCCGCCTGCGCTCCCGACGCGCAGGAAAGCAGCAGCGAATATGTATCCACGGCAATACAGTATTCCACAAGTCCATCCTGAACCGTTTCGGCATCGGGTATGAGTATCAGAGTATCCCCATCCGAATGCTCCGACTTTTCCGTTTTTTCCCCGATTGAATAATTCATGGGGATAAAGGGGCGCGCTTCCGGTTCCTGCTTCAGCATATTGATGAATCTTTGATGTATTACTGTAACCGTTGAAGCCTCTCCACGCTCGTAATACCCGTAAAGCAGCTTTGACAGAAGCTTTGCTTCCTCAAAAGTCGGCACGTCTGAAATCTCAACACTCTCAACCGTTTCCAGTCCTCTTTCACGGCAGAACTCCCCTGCCATACGTCCGCATGTTACAAGCAAATACGGCTGCTGTACTTGCTCCGCTTTCTCCATGAAGAAGCCGAAAAGCTCATGATTATAACCGCCGCAGAGCCCACGGTTGCCCGAAATCAGCACTATGAGCGGCTTGTCATCGCCCGCTTCGCGTACCTCGCCCCTGTCATAAGCGGTATGCTTCGCATTATCGGCTTGCATGACCATGCCCGCGAGCTTGCGCATCGCCTCGGCATAATTTGAACACGCGGTCAAGAGTGCATTGGCTTTTGAATACTTAGCCATTGATACGGTTCGCATAGCACCGGCTAACTGACCTGTCGTTCTGACGCCCTGCAAGCGTTTTTTCAGATCTCGGAGAGAGGGCATTATCCCACCTCCGCAAAGCTTTTAAGCACCGCTTTGAGCCTATTCTCAAAGCTCTTGTTCATCTTTGCTCCCGAAACAAGCGTCTTTACCATATCGGGATACTTATTTTCAAAGTATGAATAAAGCTTTTTCTCAAACTCCTCTATCATCTCAGGCTCCGTCCCGTCGGCATAGCCCTCTGAAACGGCATATATGAGAAGCGCCTGTTTCCAATCGGGTATCGGCTCATACCGTCTTTGCCTTAACGCCTGCATCATACGGACGCCCGAATCAAGCACCTTTCTTGTGCTGTCGTCAAGGTCTGAGCCGAACTGCGCGAATGTATTAAGCTCTCTATACTGTGCAAGCTCCATTCTCAGCTTGCCCGAAACCTGTTTCATCAGCGGCGTCTGCGCGGCGGAGCCAACGCGGGATACCGACAGTCCTACATTTACGGCGGGACGCTGTCCCTCGTTGAAAAGATCGGTTTCGAGGAATATCTGTCCGTCAGTTATTGATATGACATTTGTCGGGATATACGACGATATATCCCCCGCCTGTGTTTCGATTATCGGAAGCGCGGTGACGGAGCCCCCGCCCGATTCGGGAGAAAGCCTCGCGGCGCGTTCAAGCAGTCTCGAATGCAGATAGAAAACATCTCCCGGATAAGCTTCACGCCCGGAAGGTCTGTGCAGCAGGAGCGACAGCTCACGGTATGCGACGGCATGTTTGGAAAGATCGTCATAAACTATCAGGCAATCCCTGCCCGAATACATGAAGTATTCGCTCATTGCCGCGCCTGCAAACGGCGCGATATACTGCATGGATGCCGAGCTTGACGCTGTTGCCGATACTATCGTCGTGTACTCCATAGCGCCGTATTTTTCAAGCTTTGCCCTGATCTCCGCAACGGTGGATTCCTTCTGACCTATTGCGACATATATGCAGGGAATGTTCTTGCCCTTTTGATTGATTATGGCGTCGATGGCAATGGCGGTTTTACCCGTCTGACGATCTCCGATTATAAGCTCACGCTGTCCCCTTCCTATCGGGACAAGCGCATCCACCGCTTTTATGCCCGTATGCAGCGGGACATTGACAGTCTTCCTGTCGGGTATACCCGGAGCCTTGTACTCTATGGGACGGCGTTCCCTGCCCCTTATCCTGTCCTTGCCATCGATAGCCCTTCCGAGCGGGTCAACAACTCTGCCGAGCAGCTCATCGCCAACAGGAACGCTTGCTATCCTTCCGATCCTTCTGACACGGCTCATTGTCTCAATATGCTCATATTTGCCAAAGACAACGCAGCCTATTCTATCGGGTTCTATGTCGAGTATCATGCCTCGCTCACCGCAGTCGAACTCGATAACCTCGCCGTACATTATATCGGCAAGTCCGTCAAGTCGGCATATTCCATCCGATACGGACAACACACGTCCAAGCTGATATATATCGACACGATCCTCCGCCGCCTCTATGCCCTCAAACATATCATCAATTATATCCTGCGCGGATATGACCTGCGGGAGCGGACGCTTGACAAGATCGCGTTCAAGATGATACAGTCTGTTTTCCACCGTGCAATCATAGACCGTATCGCCTATTCTGAGTCTAAGACCGCCGATAAGCTCAGGATCGACCTTCACCCAATAGGACGGCTTGCCGCCAACCTCATCAAGCATAGCCGTTGTCTTTTCACCTATTCTGTCAACTATCGCGGGATCGAGCGGATATGCGGAAGTGAGCGTAACATAAAGCACATCATGCCGCATCAGATAACACATATCACCGGGCGTAAGGCTTATAATATTCAGTATCTTATCCGCGAGCGCAGGCTCCTTGGCACGGATCCCGTCAGCATACGGCTGCTCACGGAAAGCGGATTTAAGCCTTTCGCACAGTACTTTTACACTCTTCTGCCGAGCCTGTATCATTATCTCATGCTTTTGCTCATTCAGACGCTTTTCAGCGTCCTCGATGCGCCGCTGTTTTTCATACAGAAAACAGCTATTTTGACGCTCCTGTTCGGCAATAGCATCAAAACAGCCCGTATTGTCATCCGATGCATTAAGCTCACGATCATCTGCATCGGCATCCGTCTGCTCTCCCGACTCAAGCAGGTACTCCAAATTCTCCGCCTCATCAATGGCAGCGTTTATCTTCTCCCTGCGGGAAATGAATATTTTTTTTATGGATTTCCCAAGCACGAGCCATATCAATAGTCCGAGCAGCAGGAAATTAATTGCCGCGTATAGGTATTGCATTACCTTTTTTCACCATTTTTTATAAGCTTGTTCGAGTAGGCGGCAGTCATCTCATCGAGCCTTGCCGCAACCTGCTCCATTACCTCTGACATAAGTCTATCCGCTTCAACGGCAGAAAGCTTCCTTCCCTCCAAATCAGCGGAAAGCAGTTTCAGCTTCCTTTCGTTTTCCTTTTTTAAATCGTCGATCCTGCTATGCTCCTGCTCCTCAAAAAGCTGTTTCTCACGCGCTCTCTCAAGAGCAAGCCTCTCCCTTTCCTTTTTGGCTGAATCAACATATTCTTCATATTCGGAATGGACTTTCTCGATCCTGTGTCTGCGCTCATCCATAAA
Organism: uncultured Eubacteriales bacterium; assembly: GCA_902787375.1. GTDB lineage: Bacteria > Bacillota > Clostridia > Christensenellales > CAG-138 > UBA3857. Next base: position 20,666 of record CADAGD010000014.1, on the reverse strand, counting down.
CTTGAGGAGCGGTCTGAAAAGCAGCCTGTCTAAAACGAGCATAAAAAGACCGAAGCAGATTATAGTCCAAATTATTAAAGAAGGCTGAATGTTCATGCAACGACGTCCTTATTTTATCTTGCCTATGAGCATAAAAGCGATAAGCAGACCATAAATCGTCAGAGCTTCCATAAGCGCGAGCGAAAGCAGAAGCGTTGACCTTATATCCTTTGCGGCGTCAGGCTGCCTTGCTATGCTCTCCAGAGCGGTCTTTGCCGCCTTTCCCTGTCCAATAGCCGGAAATACAGTTGAAAGGGCTATCGCAAGCGCGGCTGCGAGTGCTATGAGTGCTGATTCCATGTTTTTATCTCCTTATAAATTATTCTTCTATAAACTCCTGCAAATAGGAGGATGTGAGCATTGTGTAAACCATCGCCTGTATTGCGCAGAATAAAAGCGAAAGTGCCATCATTATTATAGGCGCGCCTATCGGTAAAAGCTCATAAAGATTCTCTATGACCATCTCTTCACCGAATATGTTGCCAAACAGACGCAGCGCGAGCGATGCGGGCTTTATCAGCTCGTCAAGCAGCAGCAAAGGTACTATCGGCGTGAGAAAATGCTTTATATAGTGTTTGGCTCCCGCCGAGATTGCCGACACCTGTAAAAAAACAAATGTCACAATTCCAAGTCCGAGCGTTACCGAAAGCGATGAAGTCGGAGCTTTGAAATACCTTGAGATTCCAACTCCCGGTATAAGCCCGCTGTAGTTTGCGAATATTATAAAGACAAACAGCGAACCGAGGAAAAAGAAGTATTTCCTCGCATTCTTCTTTCCCAAAAGATCGGTAAAGAAGTTGTCGAGATACTCAACGCCGGTTTCGACCATATTCTGAAATCTTCCCGGCCTTTCCTTGAGATTATGCGTTACAATGAGCGATATAACAGCTACCACGGCTATTATCGCAAGCATCGTTATGACCTCTGCGGTTATATCAAGTATGCCGAAGATTTTAATAATCGGCTCCGAAGCCTCTCCCATTTCTTTTTCACTCTCCCTTATCCTTCTTCTGCTCCTTTATGAGCAGCATTGTGAACACCAAAAGCCCCAGTGTCACACCTGTCGCGGCGGATATTATAACCACGGTGGTGTTCAATCCGACCTCCGCACATATGAAGTACAGCAGCGTCATAAGCAGCGCGGCGGCAACCGTCCTTAACGGAAGCAGCCGAACAAGCTTTTGCTCATTGCCAAATGCCTTCTTTGTTATAATACTGTCTATAAAAGCAACAAGCAGTCCGCCGGCAAACGCAGCTATGGCTGAATAGAAATCGGACAATTCATTTCCCCTCCATATATATTCTGTGTATTCTACCACCGCGGTTATTATTTGTCAACACCTTTTATATCATTGTAATACTATTATCAGTAATTTAAACATTCTGAGCAGAGTATTTTGATTGCCTTCGGTGCATCATGGATTTAATCACATCCACCCAATAAATAAAACGGTCAATGCAATCCATCGACCGCCTTATACATATTATTCATAAGCTATAATGAATGCCGCTCAGTTTTTACTCCGCAAGCCTTCCGCAGCATTTCTTATACTTTTTACCGCTTCCGCAGGGGCAGGGTTCATTGGGCCCGACCTTCTTATCGGCGACAAATATCTTGGAAGCCTTCCACTCCTTGAATATGTCATGCCTCCTGTCCTCGGTAAGAACGCCCTCCCACTCCTCAAGCTCATAGAGCCACGGAGCCTTAGCCTCATACATATTAAACAGAAGCCTTTCATAATCAATATCGAGGTTTATATCGCTGTCATGGTCGATATCCTCTATAACGATGGGCTGCTTGAGGCTTGTGTTTATGCCATCAAGGAAGCCAATAAAATACAGGGACTCCCAACCGAACTCCTCTGTCAGCTTATCAAAGCTTCCGCTATATGTTTTATCATGCTCGTTGAGGAGCCTTTGATAAAGCTCCTTCTCCTGTTCAAAATACTTCTCCCAGAAAGCATTGTTTTCCTTTTGATTGCGTCCCGCATTTTGGGCAAGATCAATCCATTCCTGATATAAGCTCATTATATATTCCTTTCATCTCATTAATTTTGCCCCACAAATGCTTGTGAGGCAAAACCGATTAATTATTCTTTGTTGTTATTACTTACGCAAGGAGCTTGTCAAGGTTCTCTTTGATCTTGAGAATGAAGCCCTCGGTGGTTTCAACATGCTTGTCCTCCATATCGGCAAGGAGAGCAAGATCCTTTGTCATATAGCCGGAAGCAATTGTTTCAAGGGAAGCCTTCTCAAGCATGTCGGCAAAGTGCATCAGCTCAGGAAGCTCATCCAGCTCGCCCCTCTTGCGGAGCGCACCGCTCCATGCAAAAATGGTAGCCATGGAGTTGGTGGATGTTGTTTCACCCTCAAGGTGCTTATAGTAGTGCTTTGTTACTGTGCCGTGGGCAGCCTCATACTCATAATTTCCGTCCGGAGAAACAAGAACGGAAGTCATCATGGCAAGGGAACCGAACGCCGTGGCAACCATATCGCTCATAACGTCGCCGTCATAATTCTTAAGAGCCCAGATGAAGCCGCCGTTGGAGCGGATAACACGCGCAACAGCGTCGTCGATCAGCGTATAGAAATAGGTGATGCCGGCAGCCTCGAACTTTGCCTTGTACTCCTCCTCATAAATCTTCTGGAAAATATCTTTGAATGTATGGTCATACTTCTTGGATATGGTGTCCTTTGTGGAGAACCAGAGATCCTGCTTTGTGGCAAGCGCGTACTGGAAGCAGGCTCTTGCAAAGCTCTCGATCGAATCGTCCTTGTTGTACATTCCCATGAAAACACCGGGGCACTTGAAATCAAATACGGTTTCATCGCAGAGAACATTGCCGTTCTCATCCGTGAACTTAATCTCAGCCTTACCCGCGCCGGGAACTCTGAACTCGGTATTCTTATAGATATCGCCATAAGCGTGACGGGCGATTGTGATGGGCTTCTTCCAGCTTCTTACGGAAGGCTTGAGACAATCCATCGTGATAGGAGCGCGGAAAACCGTACCGTCGAGAATAGCCCTTATTGTGCCGTTGGGAGACTTGTACATCCTCTTGAGGTTGTACTCTGTCATACGCTGGGCATTGGGAGTGATGGTCGCGCACTTAACGCCGACGCCGTATTTCTTGCAGGCGTTTGCCGCATCTACGGTTATCTGGTCGTCTGTCTCATCCCTCTTTACAAGTCCGAGATCGTAATACTCGGTCTTGAGATCAACATAAGGGAGGATCAAATGCTCTTTAAGCATCGACCAAATTATACGAGTCATCTCGTCGCCGTCCATCTCGACAAGGGGGGTTTTCATCTGAATCTTTTTCATGTTACTGCTCCTTTGATTGTTCTGAATTTCTATCATTTTAACACTCGGCTCAGCTTACGCCTTTGCGCCAAGCTCGGATGTACAATGGGGACACCTTGTTGCATCGTCGGCAATCTCCGACTTGCAGTACGGGCATTTTCTCGCTTCTTTCTTCTCCTCAGGCTTCTTAACAAGGGATGTTGCCTTCTTAATAAGCTTGACAAACATGAATATGATTATCGCAATGAGGAAGAAGTTGATTACAGCGGATATAAAGCTGCCATAAGCAAGAACGGTCGCGCCGGCCTCCTGAGCCTTTTCCAAACTCATTCTGCCTATCTCCTCAGCGGTGCTTCCTTCGGGAGCCTTGAGTACGAGAAAGAGCTTATCAAGGTTCTGGTTTCCTACAATGAGACCGAGCAGAGGCATAAAAATATGATTGACAAGAGACGTTACAATAGCTCCGAACGCTGCGCCAATCATAACACCGACAGCCATGTCCATTACGTTGCCTTTAAATGCAAATTCCTTAAATTCTTTCCACATATTTTTTCACCTCCATATGGAATCGGTGCTATTATATACCAATACTCTTCCTTTTTCAATAGAGATTAAAAATATACATTAATCACCGATTTTTACACGAGGCGGAAATTCAAATCAAAATCATAATAGCGGAAACCGCTGCCGCGACAAACAGCATTGCTCCTCCTGCCGCCGCAGTTTTCTGCTTTGTTTTGATACAATGAACGGTATAAAGGAATGTGTACGCAATGCACGCTGCTGAAAAAAACCAATAAACGACCATAATCTCACACCATTACTGCATATCCCCGGACGTACCCTTATCGGTATTTATCAGCTCCACATTGAAAACCGCCTCAACGGAGCCATATCGGCTTTTCCAATCAAACTCCTTCCACTCCGCATCGGAACGAAAAAGCTTTATCGCCTCTGTGCCAAAGCGCATGGCGTCGCTCCCGGCATCACGGCATTTGATGAACACATCGTTGAGCTTCTGCCTAATGCAGTTGACTGCCGTTTCATTTATCCAATGCTCCATCTCCGTTTGATTCGCCTCATCCGGCTTGGCGTGTGTTCCGGCCGCAAGCCTTATATCGACTTCGGCTCTTATGCTTCCATCCTCGTTAATTATCACCCTTCTTCCTATATGCTGTTTTGACAGTATAAGAGTAACCATTCCAAGCTCCTCGCCATTTTGGAAAAAAGGTATCGACACAGTACCGTTCTTGTAATCTCCGCACGCCATGTTGAGATACATTGTCTCATCCCTCGTCAGGGTTTCCGTCATCCTGTACCCGGAAAAAACCGCCGCTCCCGACATGAACGATTTCAGTCCCCCTACCCTGTCGCCGAGCTTTATGTTCCCCAAAGGATTCTTTCCCTCGCTCTCCGTCTTTTTTTCCTCCATATCGGTTATGATGCTTTCGTCGAATCTTCCAAGAGCGGCACAGTAGTCAAAGCTTCCATCCTTGTTTGCCTCAAAAAGCCTGCTTATGCTCATCATGGCTATCATTCCGTTCTTTTCCATATCGAGCATTACGGCTTCCTGCAGCTTTTTTATATTCGCGTCATTGTTTGCCGAAAGTCCTCCGACGAACTCAAACACGCTGCCCTCCGTTATTATCATTGCCGCTGACGTGCGTATCTTGAGGGAATCAAACGAGAGCGAAAGAAAATCCTCAATGTCTCCCGACTCCGCCACCTCTCTGCTGAAAAGGAAATAATTGGTACGGCTGAAGCTAAGCGAATAGGGTACGTTTCCCTCTATCTCATTCAAAGCTTCGTCAAGGCAGTCGGCCTCGGCTGCAAGTATCGCCGCCCCTCCATCCGATTCAGCCCCCTGCTCCGAAAGCTCGCGCTGCAATGACAGCGTGATATAATACTTTTTCTCTGTCCCCCTGTCAACGCCTATGGATATGACATACCCGTAAGCATCCAGCGAAACGGGCGTAAGACATCCCGTCAGCCACATTACAATGAAAATCAGCAAAATGATAAGTCCCATGATTTTCTCCATGATACGCTTTTTCATGCTTCAAGCCTCCCTGCGCGTTTTTTTATCACCGTCAGCAAACACACAGCCGCCAATGGTATTATCAAAAACAAAGCACCGTAATACGATATAGCGTTTCTTATTTTCTCGACAACCGCATTATCCACCTTTATAATTTCCAGAAGCAGCGTGCAGGTAATGAGCGAAGATGCAGCTACCGACGCCGTTACGTCCTTTTGGGACAGCATTTTCGAGAAGAACAGCGACGACGAATATATGCAGTAAGCACATGACACCAGCGCACCGCACAGCCAGATCATTATAAAGAGCTTATCCAGTCTCAATACAAAGCTTTGCTTGGCAGTCAAGAAGCCTATCTTGTAAAGAGGCATAACCGATTCCGCAAGCAATCCGCTTCTGAATGAGAGTGATATGGCAAGCTGTGCGATAAAGCATACCGCGAACGCTATGAACGCAGACCTTACCGCCGCCTTTCTTATAAACTCATTTCCTCCCAATGCTTCCCCACATATGAGAAGCCCGGCAATCGGCGGTATGAACACAAATGTATCCGATACGGCAAAGAGAGCAAAATGCTTCATTCCATCTCCGACAAGCGGAAACAATCGGTAAATCTCAAAGCCCGAAGCAGAGGACATGACCGCCGCCGCAAGCGCAACAAGTGGAAGAACCGCTATGCACTTCGCCGTTCTTCCCACGGTTTCAAGTCCCTTCCATGCCATGAATACCGCAACCGGAAACATAAAAACTATTATGGAGGAGTATTTCACTCCATCGTAAACCATCCTATGGAGAACCTGCGCAAACGCCATCAAAGGCTTTGCGGCACATATGAGCAGCGCAGCGCATATGGGAAACATGAGCATTATTCCTCCTGCCCTTCCCGCGCTCTTTAGAAACAGCTCCGATATATCCCGGCATTTCGTGGCATCCATGAGTTTTAAAACAGGAAGCATTATCAGTAACGAAACAATAATCGAGAGCGGCATCGAGATATAAGTTGAGTTTCCTCCCAAATAGGCGTACACCGGATCAATGCCGAAAACGCCGCCCGTAGAAAGGGCTATTGCCGCAACGCAAACCGCTTCGGATAGACCTATCCTTCCCATTCTCATTTTCATAACAACCTCCGTTAAAGCATTCTGTCATCAGCGGTGTTCATATAATCCTCGGCACGCTTATGCAAGCCGATCCTCCCCCTTATCACAAAAGGACGTTTGGAATATGTTTTGGGCGCAAACGGGGCGAGGAACGGAACTCCGAAGCTCTTTGTGCTTGAAAGCGACGCCGTTATAAAGAGAATCACCGCCGTTATGGCAAGCAGTCCGCCCAGCCAAGCCGCAATGACGACAGCCATTCTGATATAGGATGCGGAGACCTGAGTGGAATAATCCGGTATACAGAAGTTGCCAAGTCCCGATGCGGCGACGATTATCAGAATGACGGAGCTTGCAAGATGCGCCGTTACAGCCGCCTGTCCCATTATCAGTCCTCCGATTATGCCTATTGCCTGACCTATGGAGCCGGGAACACGCAAGCCGGCTTCCCTTATCATCTGGAATATGAGCAGCAGCAATATCATTTCAATGGCTATCGGCTCAAACACCATCTTTCTTGACGCTATGACCGTACTCAAAACCTCCGTCGTAAGCATTCCCTGATGATAGAGCGCGAGTGCTAAAAAGTATCCGGGCATCAGCACCGATATTGCCGCCCCTATATACCTTACTATTCTCAGTATCGTGCCGAGCGGCGGACGCAGATACACATCCTCCGGGCTGTTCATAAGCGAGAAAAGCGTGATCGGCATTATTACGGCAAACGGGCTTCCCTCAATAATGAGGCATACGCTTCCCTGCATAATGTGTGAGCAGGCTCTGTCCGGCCGTTCCGTCGATAGCGTTCTGGGTACGGGAATCAAGCCCCTATCCTCAACAAGCTGCTCTATAACTCCGCTTGTTATCGGCACGTCAATGCTTATGCCGTCCAGACGTTTTTTGACCTCCTCAAGCAATGCTTCATTTGTCATTCCCTTGCGGTAGATTATGGCAAGCCGTGTGTTGTTTTCTCCGCCGGACATTCGGGATTCCACAATCAGGTCATCGGTATGGATTATCCTTCTTATCAGCGTAATATTTGTACGAAAGCTCTCATTGAAGCTCTCTTTGGGGCCCATTACCACGTTTTCGTTCTCGCATTTTTCAACGCTTCGTTTCTCATACCCGTGCGTTTCCAGCAGCAGACAGCTCTTGCAGCCATCGGAAAAAAGCACGGCTATCCCATCCATCATCGCCATACGCGCCTTATAAAAATCCTTTTCCTCATCAGCCTCGCTTATCTCTATAACATCGTTTTTCAGCTCATCGGGAGCATTTCTTTTTCCTTCATAAAGCATAAGCGGCTTCAATACAAATTCATTTATCTTTTTATCATCCGCCATTCCGTTCATGTATGCCACAAGCATATTGTGTCCCGATCCGGTTCGGAACCTTCGCAGTATCACATCCTTATTGATATCGGTATTGAACTGCTCCGAAAGACGGTTATAAACATCATCCACCCTTTTGGGGACTTTCTCCTCCCCTTCATGTTTTTGTCTTCGGTGTGAATTATTCGGCAAGTCCCTCCAGCCGCCGTCACTTTCCGGCACGCCGTGTTCGCTCTCAAGAAGCTCAAACTCCTTATACTCCTCGTCAAAGCTAAAAAAAGCTTTTATATGCTTTTTGGATTTTTCCATTTTTACCTCCATATTTATCATATTAGCAGGCAACGATTAACTATCGTCTTTGAAAACCGTCGATTTAAAACATACGTTTCTTAAATTTTCACCGCTCTGCTTTGGCATTTTTTTCAAAATTGCGGGGATATTTCTCGCAGGGGCGGTAAATCCCGCTTGGTTTTCCGAAGTTCCGCGCCTATCGCGGCGCGTACACGCTGACCTGTGCGGCTCCCTTTGGTCGCAGGGTTATCACTTTTGAACTCAAACGTGTTGATCAGCATCTGCTAAAAAACCGTTCTCATTCAGTATTTGCGTTCATCTTTAAATATATTAGTGAATATACTGTATTTACGCCCTTTTTTACATTATAATTAAAGAGATTCAAGCAGTAATGAAGCTGCCAACATTATCAAGGAGGTAAATGATCTTGAAACAGCTTATGCTTGGCAATGAAGCTATTGCCAGGGGCGCATACGAAGCAGGCGTTCGCGTTTCCAGCGCATACCCCGGAACCCCCAGTACGGAAATTAACGAGAATATCGCTAACTACAAGGAAATCTACTCAGAATGGGCTCCGAACGAGAAGGTTGCTGTCGAGGTTGCTCTCGGCGCAGCGGTCAGCGGCGCACGCAGCATGGCATGTATGAAGCATGTCGGTCTTAATGTCGCGGCGGATCCCTTCTTCACAGCAACATATACCGGTATAAACGCGGGAATGGTTGTTATCGTTGCCGACGATCCCGGAATGCACTCATCTCAGAATGAGCAGGATACAAGGCTTCTCGCCCGCGCATCCCACGCTCCATGTCTTGATCCCTCAAACAGCCAGGAATGCAAGGACTTCATGAAGCTTGCCTACGAGATCAGCGAAAAGTATGACACACCCGTTATTCTTCGTCTGACCACTCGTATAGCTCATGCCCGCACGCTCGTCGAAATAGGCGAAAGAGAGCTTCCCGAACTGCGCGAGTATAAGAAGGATATAAAGAAATACGTTTCCATGCCGGCAAACATGATAAGCCGTCACAAGTACGTCGAGGCGCGTGAAATAAAGCTTGCCGAGGATGCTTCAAGCCTTCCCATAAACCGTATTGAATGGGCTGACCGCAAGGTTGGCGTCATAACCTCCGGTGCGGCATACAACTATGTTAAGGAGGCCATGCCGGACGCTTCCGTCCTGAAGCTCGGTCTTGCCTATCCCATGCCCCGCAAGCTCATAGAGGAGTTTGCCGCCGGTGTTGAAACGCTCTATGTAATCGAGGACATGGAGCCCTTCTATGAGGATACTATAAAGAGCTGGGGTATTGCCTGCTCCGGTAAGGACAAGACCGGTGTTCAGGGCGAACTCTTCATGCACAAGATCGAGGAAAAATTCCTCGGAGCTGAACCTGTCGGCCCCATGAACACGACCGACATCCCCAACCGTCCTCCCGTACTCTGTCCCGGCTGCCCGCATCGCGGTCTGTACCATGTGCTTGGCAAGCTCAAGCTCACGGTATGTTCCGACATTGGCTGCTACACCCTTGGCGCACTGCCTCCCCTCAGCGGAGTTGATACCTGCGTTTGCATGGGTGCTTCCATCGGTATGGCGCACGGCATGGAAAAGGCAAGAGGTACCGAGCAGGCAAAGCGTACTGTTGCGGTTCTCGGCGACTCCACATTCTGCCACAGCGGTATGACCGGACTTCTCAACATGGCGTACAACCGCTCTGTCGGTACTGTCATAATCGCCGACAACTCCATCACCGGCATGACAGGTCATCAGAACAATCCCGCCAACGGTTTCGATATTCACGGCGAACCCACAACTCAGCTCGATATAGTCAAGCTCTGTGAGGCAATGGGCGTAGCTTCCGTAAGGATAATCGATCCGTTTGACCTCAAGGAAACCGAAAAGGTTCTCAAGGAAGAGGTCGAGCGCGACGGTCTTTCCGTTGTCATCAGCCGCCGTCCCTGCGCTCTCATCATCAAGCAGACCAACAAGCCCTTTGTCAACGATCCCGACAAGTGTGTCGGCTGCGGCATGTGCTTAAAGGTCGGATGTCCTGCCATCATAAAGATGGAGAAGGGCGTCAGGATTGATCCCACTCAGTGTGTTGGCTGCGGCATGTGCGGTCAGCTCTGCCATTTCGGCGCTCTGCACTCCGCTGAATAAGAAAGGGAGGTATTTATGTTCAACATCGTTATAGTCGGCGTGGGCGGACAGGGTACGCTCCTTGCCAGTAAAATACTCGGTCAGCTTGCCATGAACAACGGTTATGATGTTCGTGTAAGCGAAGTTCACGGAATGAGTCAGCGCGGCGGAAGCGTTGTAACTTATGTCCGTATCTCAAACGACAAGCCCCTCTACTCCTCCATAGTCGAGCAGGGACAGGCCGACGTCGTATTGGCGTTTGAAAACCTCGAAGCCGTTCGCGCTCTGCCTTACATGAAGGAAGGCGGCACAATGATTATCAACACTCAGGAGATACTTCCGATGCCCGTAATCACAGGCGCAGCCGAGTATCCCACAAACTGCCTTGAGCGTGCGAGAGCCGCCTGCAAGACGGTTGAGATAAATGCTGTTGATATTGCCCATGAATGCGGAACATTCAAAGCGTCCAACGTCGTTCTTTTAGGCGTTCTCGCAAAGACTCTCCCCTTCTCCGAGGATGAATGGAAAAAGGCTATCGAGTTTTGCGTAAAACCCAAATTCCTCGACGTCAACATCAAGGCGTTTGAAAGAGGTTTCAATTACTGATGAAATACGATTTCACAACCATAATCGACCGGAGCAATACCGGTGCTTATAAGTATCATTTCATGCCCGAACCCCTGAGGGGTTCGGGCATTGTACCCATGACGATTGCCGACATGGAGTTCTCAGCCCCTCCCCAAGTCAACGAGGCAGTCTGCCGCGCCGCGAATCACGGCTGCTACGGCTACACGGGGCCTGACAAAGCATATCTTGACGCCATAAAGCATTGGCAGAAAACGCGCCACAACTGGGACGTAAAGGACGAATGGTATGTTGTCACAAACGGCATAGTTCAGGCACTCGGTATAGCCGTGCGGGCGTTCACCGAGGTTGGGGACGCCGTTATAATCCAGTCCCCCGTCTATACGCCCTTCTTCGGTGCCATTACGGATAACGGAAGGATAGTCGTCGATAACCCCCTCATCAATGTTAACGGTCGATATGAGATGGACTTTGACGATCTGGAGCAAAAGTGCGCCCGGCCGAATGTCAAGCTCATGCTGCTATGCAGTCCCCACAACCCCGTTGGCAGGGTTTGGACGCAGAGCGAGCTTCAAAGGGTTGCGGATATAGCCGCACGCAACGGTGTCCTGGTCATAAGCGACGAGATCCATAATGATATTATAATGCCCGGAAATACGCATACCGTATTCGCCAACATTCCCGGTGCCGCCGACAACTGCGTTATTTGCACCGCTGTATCGAAAACATTCAACCTTGCCGGGCTTTCATGCTCGAACATATTCATTCCGAACGATACGCTGCGTGAAAAATTCTCACAGCGGGCGCATATGGACGGCTGCGGATGCGTTCCCTACATAGCAAGATGGGCGACTATAGCCGCCTACAACGAATGCGCCGATTGGCTTGATGAGCTTATAAGCGTCATTCAGGACAATTATGATTATCTTTACGGCTTTATGGAAAGCAGGCTCCCGGAGCTTACCGTGACAAGGGCCGAGGGAACATACCTTGCTTGGATAGATATGAGGAGCATCAGCCGCGACCATAAGGAGCTTTCCGAGTTTATTGTCAGCAAAGCCCGCATTGCGGACAATGACGGCTTCTTATACGGGAAAAACGGCGAGGGCTTCCGCAGATGGAATTTAGCCATGCCCAAATCCCTGCTTGAGAATGCGCTTATCCGACTTGAAAATGCTATAAAAGAGTTTAGAAAATGATTGATATTTCAACACTTAATCCCCCGCAGCGAGAAGCAGTCCTTCACACCGAAGGACCGCTCCTCGTCCTTGCCGGGGCAGGCAGCGGTAAAACCCGCGTGCTTACATACAGAATAGCGAACCTTATCGAAAACCATGGCGTGAAGCCATGGAACATACTCGCGCTCACATTTACCAACAAGGCGGCCGCCGAGATGCGTGAACGTACCGAAAAGCTGACCGGAATATCCGCGAAGGACATGTGGGTAACGACATTCCATTCCTTCTGCGCCAAGATACTTCGATTTGACATCGACGCGCTCGGCACGCAAACACGCCAATTTACGATTTATGACGACGCCGATCAGAACACGGTCATTTCCGATATAATAAAGAAGCTCGGTCTTGATGAAAAGCGTGTGCCGAAGGGCTATATAAGAAGCCTCATCTCGGAAGCCAAGAACAGCTCCGAAAATCCCGAACACTACATATCGGAGGTTAGCGATACCTCCGGCAAAACGATTGAAATATTCCGCGAGTACCAAAAGCGTCTTGCTGCGGCGGATGCCCTTGATTTTGACGACCTCCTTTTAAAAACGGTGGAGCTTTTTACAAGCGTGCCGGAGGTGCTTCAAAAATACCGCGATAAATTCTCATACGTCCTTGTTGACGAGTATCAGGACACCAACACCATTCAGTACCGCATAGTAAAGCTGCTCTGCTCCGAAAAACGCAATATCTGCGTCGTTGGCGACGACGATCAGTCCATCTATGGCTGGCGCGGAGCCGACATACGGAACATACTCGATTTTGAAAACGATTTCCCCGGAGCAAAGGTCGTAAGGCTTGAGCAGAATTACCGCTCCACAAAGCCCATACTTGACAAGGCAAACCTCGTCATTCAAAACAATAAGGGACGCAAGGAAAAAAAGCTGTGGACGGACAGAAAAAACGGCGAACCCGTCGAGCTTATAATCTCCGACTCGGAGCGTGACGAGGCTTACAAAATAGCCACCATAATAGCACAGGGACACAGGCGCGGCAGGAGCTATAATGATTATGCCGTCCTTTACCGCACCCATGCTCAGAGCAGAACAATAGAAACGACATTACAGCAAAGCTTTAACATACCCGTTTCGCTCATCGGCGGAACACGATTCTATGAATATAAGGAAATAAAGGATATACTCGCCTATCTGCGCCTTGCCGCGAACACCAACGACGACGTGGCTTTCCGCAGAATAGTCAATGTCCCCAAGCGAAGCATTGGCGCGGCAACGCTCAACGAGCTTGACTACATAGCAAGGCAGCACGATATATCCCTGTTCAATGCCGCCACAATGGAGGGCATTGTTCCCGCAAAGGTCGCTTCAAAGCTCAGCGGATTTATCGAGATAATGGTTGACATATTCTCGGCGCGCCATGAAAAGCCCCTTGACGAGCTTGTGCAGTACATAATTGACCGCATAAGCTATATGGAGTACCTTAGTGAACAGCAGGACGGTCTGATTGAGACCCGTGTTGAGAACATACAGGAGCTTATAGGAGCCATGCGTGAGCATATGGAGGATAACCCCGACTCCGATGATCCCCTCCAATCCTTCCTTGAGAACGCGGCTTTGCTTTCCGCATCCGATGACATTTCCGAGGAGGACGGAACGGTAAAGCTTATGACCATGCACTGTGCCAAGGGGTTGGAATTTCCCGTGGTATTCATGCCGGGTATGGAGGAAAACATATTCCCATCCTCAAAATCCCGCGAGGATGAATCCCGAATGGAGGAAGAACGCCGTCTATGCTATGTCGGCGTCACCCGTGCCGAGCAAAAGCTGTACATGCTCTGCTGCCGCTCCCGTATGCTGTACGGTGACAGGATGCTCAATAAGCCGTCGCGTTTTCTAACGGAAATGAATATGCTTGACGATCCCGGCGATTTCGACAGCGCGGGAACAAGCGCGGGCTTCGGCAAAGCTTCATATTCCTCGAACCTCTCCTATTCGGGCGGATACCCTGCAGCCTCCCCCGCAAGAAGCGGCACATCCGTCAAACGCCAAGCCACACCGATATCGGGCGGATACGCAAAAAAGCCGTCGTCAACCCTCGGCTTCGGGATTGCTCCGACAATGTCCTCCCCTGCTCAGCCTGCCGGCAAAACCGTCACGGGCGTACAATATAAAAAGATGCAAAAGGTCATTCACGATAAATTCGGGCGCGGAGTTGTGCTTGATGTATCGGGAACCGGCAGTACGGCAACAATAACCGTGGACTTTGAAAAGGTCGGAATAAAAAGACTTGCCGCCGGATATGTGGTAATGAGATTGGATGAAGATAATGAATAAGCTTGAACGAATAAATGAGCTTGTTGAAACGCTCAACAGGCTTGCCAAGGCATATTATGTTGACGACGCCTCCCCCGCAAGCGACGCCGAATACGACGCAATGTTTGACGAGCTTTTGGCTCTCGAAGCTGAAACAGGTACGGTTTTGCCCAACTCCCCCACTCACAGAGTCGGAGGTGCGCCGCTGTCCACATTTGAAAACCACACACACATCTCAAGGCTTTGGAGCCTCGATAAGGTAAAGAGCTTTGAAGCTCTTTCCGACTGGGCAGCAAGATGCGGCATATCATCCGATTTAAAGGGCGCGTTCATACTCGAATACAAGTTCGACGGACTTACCATCAATCTGACATATGATGACGGCAAACTCATATATGCCGCCACACGCGGAAACGGAATAATCGGTGAGGGCATAACCGCTCAGGCACAAACCATCCGTTCAATCCCTCTTGAGGTTCCGTATAAGGGTAAATTCGAGGTCAGGGGCGAATGCTTTATGCGCATATCGGTGTTAAACGAGCTGAATGCCGATTCGGATGAACAGTTAAAAAATCCACGCAACGCCGCAGCCGGAGCGATAAGGAATCTCGATCCCAAAATAACCGCGTCCAGACGCTTGGATTTCACAGCGTATGACGTGGGTTACATTGAAGGCAATGCGTTCGATACACAGGTCGAGATGCTTGACTTCCTGCGTGAAAACGGACTTCCGGTCAACGATTTTTGCTTCACGGGCAGCTTGAATGAGGTCATTGCCGAGATAGAATCCGCCGAGGAACGTCGCTTCGAGCTTGATTACGACATCGACGGCATGGTCATAAAGCTCAATGATATGAAGCTTTTTGAAAGGCTCGGCTATACCGACAGGTTCCCAAGAGGAGCTATCGCTTACAAGTTTGCCGCTCAGGAGCAGACCACCGTTGTAAACGATATAACATGGGAGGTTGGCAGAACGGGCAAGCTCACGCCCTTGGCGCATGTTGAGCCTGTTGAGCTGATGGGCGCGACTATAAGGCGAGCTACCCTGAACAATTATGATGATATAAAGAGGAAGCGCGTCGGAATAGGCTCGCGCGTATTCATACGGCGTTCCAACGACGTCATACCCGAAATACTCTCAAGCGCGGACGAGGGCGAGCCTGAGAATCCCGTCCATCCTCCGCAGGTTTGTCCCTACTGCGGCGCACATATCGAGCGTCGCGGGGCGCATATATTCTGCACCAACTCACTCTCCTGCACTCCTCAAATAGTCGCAAGACTGGCGCATTACGCTTCAAGGGACGCTATGGACATCGAGGGGTTTTCCGAAAAAACAGCCGAGCTTCTTGTCAACGAGATAGGGCTTCAAAACATTCCTGAGCTTTATGAGCTTAACAAAAGCAGCTTTTCAGGACTTGCGGGCTTCGGTGAAAAGAAGATATCCAACATACTGAACGCCATCGAAAAGAGCAAGGACTGCTCTCTCGCATCGTTCATATTCGCTCTCGGAATCCCCAATGTCGGTATCAAGACGGCGCGGGATATAGCCAAACGCTTCGGCAGTATTGAAGCTTTCCGAAAATGTACGCGCAACGAGCTTGTTAAGATTCGTGACGTCGGCGACATAGTAGCTGACAGCATAATGGATTTTCTCTCCGATGAATCGCTCAGGATGCAGGTTGACAAGCTGCTCTCCCTCGGAGTTGCGCCCGAAAATGTTGAGAAGGCGGATGTTTCCATGCCGCTTGAGGGAAAGACCCTCGTTGTTACGGGAACGCTCTCAAGGATGGACAGACGCTCAATAGAAGCGCTTATTGAAAGTCTTGGCGGAAAAGCAGCAGGGAGCGTAAGCCGAAAGACCGATTATGTGGTATATGGCGAGAATGCCGGCTCAAAGCTTGCCAAAGCGACCGAGCTTGGCGTCAAGCTGCTTACAGAGGATGAGTTTTTTAAATTGATAGATAACTGAGGCAAAAAAATGAGAATAGGGAAACTTACAAACGAACAGCTTGACAGGCTTATCCTCTCCAAGCTGCGGCACACAAGGAAAGAGGTCGTATGCGCTCCGAGCATAGGCGTCGATTGCACCGCCGTAAGCGTAAAAAACGGGCTTGCGATACTTTCCTGCGACCCCATAACCGCTGCTGAATCCGGCATAGGCAGATTGACCGTAAACGTATCCTGCAATGACGCCGCCGCATCCGGCGCGGAGCCCATAGGACTTATGGTAACTCTCCTCCTCCCCCCCGACGTCACCGAAGACGAGGTCGGCTCGGTTGCCGATGAGATTGTCGAGGCAGCCGCAAGCGCGAATGTTGACATAATCGGCGGTCATACCGAGATAACCGCAGCGGTCACCCGCATAGTCACCTGTGCGACGGTTATCGCTCAGCCTGTTGGAGATTCGCTCATAACGCCAAAGGGCATGCGCATCGGCG
This sequence comes from uncultured Eubacteriales bacterium, assembly GCA_902787375.1. Taxonomy (GTDB): domain Bacteria; phylum Bacillota; class Clostridia; order Christensenellales; family CAG-138; genus UBA3857. The sequence goes on along the minus strand of CADAGD010000014.1, from coordinate 3,913 downwards.
ACGACGTCGTTATGACAAAGCACGCAGGACTTGAAGGAGCCATAATACTTGCGGACAAGCTCCCCGATGATTGCCGTCTGCTCTCCGACGCCGAGATGGATACGGTTCATTCATTCGTCAACGAAACAACCGTCGTCCGCGAAGGGCTGTATGCCGCAAAGCACGGAGCTTCCGCCATGCACGACGTCACCGAGGGCGGCATATTCGGCGCGCTTTGGGAGATGAGTACGGCGTCAAATGTCGGCATCGAGTTCGATATCAACCGCATTCCCCTGCATCCCATAACCAAAAAGCTCTGTGAGCATTATGGCATTAACCCCTATAAGCTCATATCAAGCGGAAGTATGCTCATAGCCTGCGAGGACGGCGCAAAGCTATGTGCCGACCTCAAATCCATGGGCATCGCCGCCGCCGTTATAGGCAAAGCCGTAAACACCAATGGCGGTGAAGTCAGAACGGGCGACGGAGTGCTTGTCGATCCGCCGGAGGCGGATGAGATTTATAAGGCTTGAGTCTCAAAAATCCATATAATAAAGTTTTCCCCCGGCGTCGCCGGGGGAATTGTCTTATAAAAAAACACTTTATTCCACTAAATTGCTTCCGAGATTTCTGAGCTGTAATAAAACCTTTTTGGCAGCATCAATGTTGCTGATTGTAAAGACAATTCTTATATCATCGGGAAGCTTCGGAATGTATGAGCAAACAGTATTAGCATCGACAATGCTATAACCACCTCTGTCTTTTGCCAGCCCCAAAAAAGCAGTTTGTTCATCATCACTATATAAATCAATATTATGAACAATCAAATAGAATGATTCTTTTTTCTCCAGTAAGCCATATTTCAAAAACAAAGCCAGTTCATTAATTGCTGTTAGTGCATTGCCTGGATCCAAATCATATCTGTGCTTTTCATCTATTATGTTTGCATCTTCTTCCAAGATAAAACTACAAGTAGAAATTTCCAGACTGAAAATGATTCTTTCTTTTCGTGTTTCTTTTTGTCTGCTTTCTTTAGAAGACGTGTCGGGATTGATTATATCTAGTCGCGTCTTCATAACCGTACCTCATTAGCTTTCTATTGTTGTAAATATCTTATAGCAACACTATTGACATTAAGCTATAATACAAGTAAGCCCCACAGTTCGAGCTGCGGGGCTGCAAATAGCACTCTTTGTTATACTGCAAGCAGAGGAGAATTCAAAGACAGAACTTTGGTTCTCTCAAGATGTGTGCGCAGTATCGCGCAAGCGTACTCGACATCCTTATTGCGACAAGCCTCGATGAGATTCCTATGCTCGCCAACGGACTGCGCATAAGCCTCCGAAGGAGTATAATAAGGACGAATGTACCTGTCTACATTAGCATGTAGCTGCTCGATGAGCTGAAGGATGTAGGGATTGCCTGCTGCCTCATACAGGGAGAAATGCAACTGAAGATTCATGTCCTCCAGCTTGTTGGGATCATTCTCCTCCGCTGTCTGAGCAAGAAGCTCCTCGGCCTTGGCAATGCACTCATCGGTCATACGCGGAACAGCGGCACGAAGAACACCAAGCTCCAGAATGATTCTTGTATCCATAGCGTTCTCAAGCTCTTCCTTGGTAAGCTTTGTTACAACTGCACCGCGGTTGGGATAAATCCTGACAAGACCCTGCGCATCCAACTGACGGAAAGCTTCTCTTACAGGAATATGACTGACAGAAAGCTGCGCCGAAATCTCATCCTGACGAAGGGGCATGCCACCGGGCAAAACTCCACGAATTATGGCAGTACGAATGACTTGGAATACCCAGTCCCTTGCAGCCATTGATTTTTGATGCATTTCTTCAGCGATGTCTTTAAGTTGTGTACTCATAAAATAATCTCACTTCCGTAAGTATTTAGGGCATCAACCTTACAATAGCCCCAATGTTCCTATATATTATACAGCATTTTTCTTTCCTTGTCAATACGACAAATAAAAAGTTTTTTCTAATTTTGAATTACTGAAGTGAAAAGTTTATTTCCAGTCTGACGGTGTCGGTTTGGAAGTAAGTCTTACACTAAATTCCCGTTGTACAAAACCGGAAATAAGTTTTACAATAGGAGTAGCTGTCGGTCGCCGGGAAGGCAGGTATCAAAATGAGCGTTGACAACTCTTTCAGCCATCTGACACTTGAAGAAAGGCGGATAATCCTGAATGGCATTAGGAACGGTTCCACAAAGACTGCGATAGCTAACGTCTTAGGGAAGTACAACTCTACCATAGGCAAGGAGATAAAGCTTCACCGTGTTTTGTCGTACAAGTTTAAACTGCCGCTTGAATGTGCGGCGTATAAAAAGTGCAGACATGGACGCAGCTGCGTCTTAAGCTGTCCCGATTATGTCCCGTTCAAATGCAACAGACGAGACTGTTCTCCCGGAGCCTGCAATGGGTGTTCAAAATGGTCTTGCTGTCGTTTCAACAAGTACACTTATTCTCCGGAGCAGGCTCAAAAGGAATATGAAGAAAAACTTGTCGATTCGCGTCAGGGCGTAAATCTTACCGTAAGCGAAGCCGAAGAAATGGCAAAGACGATAAAACCTCTGTTGGAGCAAGGTCAATCTCCATATCACATAATTACCGCTAATCCAGAATTGGGTATATGTGAGAAGACGCTGTATAACTATATTGAAGCAGACGTGTTTCACGAAATCGGTGGTATAACTGTAATGGATCTTCGCCGCAAGGTATCGAGAAAGCTCCCCAAGAAAAAGTCAAAGGGATACAAGAAGCGTGAGAACAGAAAGTATCTTATCGGACGCACATACAAGGATTATATTGAATTCATCAAAACGGAACCCGATGTTCTCGTAACACAGATGGATACCGTTTACAACGATGAGCAGAACGGTCCTTTCATACAGACCTTCAAGTTTATCTCAACAGGTGTGTTGTTTGCCCTCGTTCACGAGAAGAAGGACGCCGCTTCCATGAAGGGAGGGATAGATCATCTGGAATCCATACTCGGTAAAGATGTATTCAGGAAGCATGTTTGCGTGCTTCTCACCGACAGGGGTACAGAATTTACCGCCGCAGACGCCATCGAAACGGACAGCGACGGCACAAGGCGTACAAGATTGTTTTTCTGCGATCCTATGCAGTCGGGGCAGAAAGGTTCTCTTGAAAATAACCATATCGGGCTTCGTTATTTCTTTCCAAAGGGAACCGATCTCAAGGCGTTGGGACTTGTTGATCAAAACGCTTTGAATCTTGCTTTGAGTCATCTCAATTCCGCTCCCGTTGAAAAGCTTGGAGGCAGAAGTCCTCTGGAAACGGCGGAGTTCTTCTATCCCGAATTCTTTTCAAGGCTCGAAGCCTTCGGTATCCAAAAAATTGAGAAAGATAAGGTCGTCTTGAAACCTTATCTCCTCAAATAAACAACTCTTTGCAGGCGACCGTCAGGCTAACAGAACATTGCCCGTCAACCGGAATTTAGTCATTCCCTTAGGTCAGTTTACAAGGAACTACACGCAGACTGAGAAACGGGCTGCTGACAATAAACGGAGCTATGCACGATTTGCACGGTGCATAGATCCTGTTTATTGTTCGGATTTTGGAGAAACACGGCTACACGGATTATCTGTGTGGGTAGGCGTTTCGGAGAAATCCGGCGGGGTTTCCAAAGGGGCAGCCGCCTCCCTTTGGCACACGACCTTTGGAACAAAGGTGTAGTGTGTTATACCTGGCGGCGCGGCTGGCGGGTAAAATGAGGGTGTTGCAGGTTGCACTGGTAAACTAAAACTGGACACGGAGGGGGTAAAAACTGTACAGGATGGTGTATAATGGGAAACAGATAAAACGGCATCCGAGTACAGACCGAATTCTGCAGTGAACAGGAGGTTTACCATGAAATACACATTAGAGGAGCGGCTGGGCATTGGCCGCAGGATCTAC
>CADAGD010000013.1:1609-67835 GCA_902787375.1 uncultured Eubacteriales bacterium | reverse complement strand
GTTTTTTTGAAAAACGGCAGGGTAGAACGGCAAAAATCGATTGAAAGCTATATGCTTTAAATCAGCTCATTCTCAAGACGTTAATTAATCATTGTCTACATGAGGAGGCGGCTTGGAATCCTTCCTATTGGCTCATTTTATATGAACAGCAGCAGCTTATCGCCCTCCTTAAACGGTGCGTTCATATCGGGATTGAGCTGTTTTACGCTGTCGCAGGATACGCAGTAACGCTTGGCGATATCGAAAATCTCATCACCCTCGGAGGCAAAGCAGACGATTATGCCGGTCATCTTTTCGGCGGGTTCCTTTTCGACAAGCCCGACGACTATATCATGCTCCTCCTGCCTGTAAACATCGGCGTTCGTCAGGAGCGTATACTGAACATGTATGCTTCGCTCCCCGATACCGTTGAACGATGCTATGCAGGAGGCTTTCACATCGGCATAATTGGCACCCATGCGTCCGTCGATGTCGTTGGTGAAAGGCACATCCTCGCTGAATGTGTATATCAAACCGGAATCACTCTCGTATGTGAATGTCGTCGCAAGTATTCCGTTGACCGTGATGCTTTCACCTGAGGCATATGCTTCGGTTATAATGGGACGTGCCGAGATGAAGAGCGGAGTGCGAATATCCGCCGAGCCGTCGGGCAGGGGCACGGTCTCCTTGATGGACGTCTGAGCTGACAGCATTCCGAGGGAGTTCAGAACATCGACCTTATCGCAAAGGCATCCGAAGCCTATCGACGGGGAGAAGGCGTCAATCGGCATACTCAGCTCGGAAGTCTTTATGGCGTATAATGTAAAGCTCACCTCTGTTTCGAGGGATACAAGGGCGAGATCCTCTCCGAGCGCTCTCAGATAGAGTGAGTTGAGCTTGGCTTCACAGCATACGTCGTCCTCGGTTGAGGATACGCCTATGCGTTCGCGGAACGGAACCTGCCTGACAAGCTGTCCGAGATGCCCGTTCCCGTCTGCGGTTATCGCGGAAATGCTTATAACGCCGCTTACCGTTGTGCCGTCATGCTCGGCGGAAACATCCCTTACAAGCACATGACCTTCTGCCGAAAGGACGTCCGCCACGGCGTCCGCGGCAAGCTCCTCGCGCATTCTGAGCGTATCCTGACCTATTCTCAGCTTTCGGCTGTGTCCGCAGAGCGAGGTCTTCATCTCAAGATCGTCGATGCCCGAAACGCCTCCCGTTACCTTTATGGGTATCGCGCTTGTTATGCGCACGTCCATATCCATGCTCACGTTCAGCTTTAATCCGGAGCCCGAAGGCACGGCGTCGATGGATTGAACACATGGGGAAACATATGCCGTCATGCCGGGCATAACGCCGCTTGCGCTGACGCTGTGAGTAAAGCCTGCGCTTGACTCGAATGAAAATGCCCTGTCTTCTTCATCAAGAGCTGTCGTCAGGATTCTTATTTGTCCTTCTATGTCCACTTTGTCGGTGTCTACAGCCGCATTGTCAATGATCACACGCGAGTTGAGATTAAGTACCTTCTTGGGGGTTCTCCCGTCCGCTGTCGGCAGATCACCCTCCACCCTGACCTGAACAGTCTGCCTTTCAACAAGCCTTTCGGCGTCCAATTCTTTCCATATAAGTTCCATACAATAGCTCCTTTTCTTTTTCGGCTCATTCGATTCTATTATTCTTTTATTTGAAAAATGATACATCTATGCAAATTGATTAAAACATGGTATAATCATAGTGATATGATTGTATGGAGGTCTTTGACATGAAATGGCTTGAGATAACGGTTGCTACCACCGATGAGGGAGCGGATATAGTTTCCGCAAGATTTTCAATGCTTGGAATAGATGAGGTGAGTGTCGTTCAGGGACAGGATGAGGTGGAACGCATAATGAATGACGCCGTCAAATTCTGGGATTATGCTGACGACGCGGCATTGCATAATCAGCCCGCTGTGAAGGCATACGTTGCCGACCTTCCGGAGAACGACGGTATAGTGGAGCAAATGCGTAAATCGTTGTCGGAGCTTGACGCCATGCGCGAGGAGATTGGTATAGACCTCGGTACGCTTGAGATGAGCGTGAACAGCGTTGATGAGCAGGATTGGGCAAACAACTGGAAAAAATACTTCAAGCCCATAAATGTCGGGGACAGGCTTACGGTTTGTCCCGCGTGGGAGGAGCTGCCGGAAAGCGATACAAGGGCGGTTCTCAGAATAGACCCCGGCATGGCATTTGGAACAGGCACACATCACACAACGAGGATGTGCCTTGAACTGCTCGAAAGGCATATACATGGCGGGGAAACGGTTGCCGATATAGGCTGCGGCAGCGGAATACTCTCGGCTTCCGCAATGCTCATGGGCGCGTCGGAGGCTGTTGCTCTCGATATAGACCCCGTTGCCGCAAGAATAGCCGCCGAAACCGCAGAGGCTAACGGCATCGACCTTATGAAATACACGGTCTATACGGGCGATATACTCTCCGATAAGGATATTCGTGAAGCCGTAACAAGACGCAAATACGATATAGTCCTTGCAAATATAGTGGCGAATGTCATTATTGCGCTTGCGCCTTTGATACCCAATCTCATGCATAAGGATTCGGTGTTCATCTCGTCGGGCATAATCGACGACAGGCTCGACGAGGTGATAACCGCTCTTGAGAAAAACGGACTCAAGGTGAATGAGGTTCGTGAGGGCGACGATTGGCGGGCTTTGGAGGCGACTCTCAAATGAGGCGTTTCTTTGCTGAAAACATGGATATGGGGGAGGATACTGTCATCATAACAGGCGACGAGGCGAGACACATTGAAACGGTGCTGAGGATGAAGCCGGGGGACAGGGTTCTTCTGATAAACGGAGAGGGAACGGAGTGCGAAGCTGAGATAGTTTCATGCTCCGACGGTGCTGTAAGTCTGAATATATTGGAGCGTCAGATAGCGGCGTCGGAGCCGTCGGTTCACGTCACGCTGTTCCAATGCCTGCCCAAGCAAGGCAAGATGGAGCTTATTATCCAGAAATGCGTCGAGCTTGGAGTATACGGCGTAGTTCCGACGATTGCCAAAAGATGTGTCGTTAAAATCGACGGCAAGGACGGAAAACTGATAAGGTGGAACAAGGTGTCAAAGGAGGCGGCAAAACAATGCGGAAGGGCGTTTGTCCCCGCTGTGAGTGCGCCGTTAAAGCTTGAAACCGCGGATTTTTCATCGTATGATACCGTGCTGATACCTTACGAGAATGAAGGCGAAACGAGTTTAAAAGCTGTACTGAGGTCAAGAACCGGCATGGAGAACATTGCCGTTATAATTGGCCCCGAAGGCGGATTCGAGCCTGCGGAGGTCGAGCGGATAATTGACAGGGGCGGAATTGCCGTATCGCTTGGCCCGCGCATACTGCGGACTGAAACGGCGGGAATGGCATGTCTTGCACAGATAATGTATGAGTTGGAGCAATGATAAGAGTATCTATTACAACATTGGGATGCAGAGTGAACAGCTATGAGTCGGACGCAATGGCAGGCTTGCTGAGGAGCAGCGGCTTTGAGGTAGTGCCTGACAGTATGCCGGCTGATATTTGTATAGTCAATACCTGTACCGTTACCAATATTGCCGACCGAAAATCAAGGCAGATGATTTCAAAATGCCATAAGCTGAACCCGCTTGCCAAGATAATCGTCACAGGCTGCTGGTCGCAGAGGAACCCTGTCAGCGCGTCGGAGCTTCCGGGCGTTGCGGCGGTGCTTGGCACATCGGAAAAGAACCGCATAGCCATGGTCGCTGCCGAGATAATGCAGGCGGACGAGAAGAAAACGCTCGTCGGCGATGTGATGCATGCCAAGGGGTTTGAGGAGCTTTCGGCAATAGCCGAGGGCAGAACGAGAGCCTATCTTAAAATACAGGATGGATGCAACAGATTCTGCTCATATTGCGCAATCCCTTATGCACGCGGCGCGGTGAGAAGCAGAAAACCGGACTCGGTAAGGCGGGAGCTTGAAAAGCTCAATGACGCGGGGTTTGCCGAGGTGGTGCTGACGGGCATCCATCTGACCGATTACGGAAAGGATATAGGCGGCGTTGACCTCGCGGACGCCATTGACATGGCTGAGGGGCTTGAGAACATAAAGCGGATACGCTTGGGCTCGCTTGAGCCTCACGGCTTGACGGATGGACTTATCGCCCGCATAACGGCGAATAAGAGGGTGTGTCCGCAGTATCATATATCGCTGCAAAGCGGAAGTACGACGGTGCTTTCGAGAATGAGAAGGGGATATACCGCCGATGAATACGCCGAAACGGTCGAAAAAATAAGGCATTCATACGGGGAAGCGGCTGAAAGAGCAGCGATAACGACCGATATAATAGCCGGGTTTGCCGGTGAAACGGTTGAGGAGCATAATGAAACTATAGAGTTTATGAAACGGATCGGCTTTGCGAGGGTTCATGTATTCCCGTATTCAAGAAGAAGCGGGACGCTTGCCGATAAAATGCCGGGACAGCTTACGAACGCCGAAAAATCCGAAAGGGCGCAGGAGCTTATATCGGTTGGAAAGGAGCTTGAGAGAAGCTTCCTTGAAAGATTTATAGGACGCACCGAGAGGGTGCTTATAGAAACCGAACATTCCGACGGTCTGTGGGGGGGCTTTACGGACAGCTATGTCAGAGTGCTGACAGCAAGCGGGGCTCCCAACGAGTTCGTCGATGTTAATATTAAAGCTATTATGGAGGATAAGAATGGAGAACTGTCTCTTTTGTCGGATAATTGCCGGTGAAATACCTTCGAGCAAGGTTTATGAGGATGAGCATGTGTTCGCGTTCAGGGACATTGACCCGCAGGCGCCCACGCACATTCTTATAGTTCCCAAGGCACATTGCGATTCCGTCATGGATGCTTCGGCGGAGACTGTCGGGCATATGGCGGATGCCGCGAAGCTGTTGGCAGTCAGGGAAGGCCTGAACGAAAAGGGCTTCCGACTTGTTATCAATACAGGTGATGAGGGCGGTCAAAGTGTTAAGCATCTGCATCTGCATTTGCTTGGCGGCAGGAGTATGCAGTGGCCTCCGGGTTAGTTTTTTACGGTACAAAAGAACATGGAATTATCAATCTATACTGAGCAGGCGGTCAAAGCGTTGTCCGGCGCTCAGAATACAGCCAAAGAGCTTGGACAAAGCTTCGTGGGCAGCGAGCATCTGCTCATGGGGATTATTAAGTGCGGCGATAAAACATCGGAAGCACTCGCAAAAAACGGCATAACGGAAAGACGCATCGCTCCTTATCTGAATACAACCATCGGGGGAGGAAGAAGTATGCTCACGGACAGCTTCGGCAATACACAGATTGTCAAGCATGTGCTGGAGCTGGCTCTCTATGAGGCGAAGTCGGACGGATGCAATCTCATCGGAACCAATCATATTTTGTCGGCAATAATGCGTGAGCGCGATTCCGTCGGAGCAAGGATAGTTGACACTCTCTGCGAGGATATTGACGCTCTCATGTCGTCGCTGACAGGCGGTGAGTATGGGAAACACGATGATCCGGAGTATTGTGAGTCGGAGGACACCGATGAGCTTTTGCGGCGGGGATTTAATGACGAAGCCACTCCCGTACTCGATATGTATACAAGGGACTTGTCGTCACTTGCCGAAAAGGATAAGCTCGATCCGGTCGTCGGAAGAAGCACGGAAACTGCGCGGGTGCTGCAAACGCTGTGCAGACGAACCAAGAACAATCCGGTGCTGATAGGTGAGCCCGGCGTCGGAAAATCGGCAATAGTCGAGGGCATAGCCCGTATGATAGCTGAGGGAGATGTTCCGCGAGAGCTTGAGAACGCCCGCGTGCTTTCGCTTGATATTGGCGCACTTATCGCGGGAACCAAGTACAGGGGCGAGTTTGAGGAGCGTTTGAAGGCAATGCTCGATGAGCTGCGCTCCAACGAAAAGGTCATACTTTTTATTGATGAGATACATACAATAGTGGGAGCAGGCGCGGGCGAGGGAAGCATCGACGCCGCAAATATAATGAAGCCTGCTCTCGCAAGAGGTGAGCTTCGCGTTATAGGTGCCACAACGATAGACGAGTACCGTACTTATATTGAGAAGGATGCGGCATTGGAGAGAAGATTTTCCCCCATACTCGTATCGGAGCCAACGCCTGAGCAGACCGTTGAGATACTTAACAGCCTTAAGCAAAGGTATGAGAAGCATCATAATGTTGTTATTGACGACTCGGCGATTGAAGCGGCTGTCGAGCTTTCCGTAAGGTATATTGCGGACAGGCAGCTTCCGGACAAGGCGATAGACCTTGTTGATGAAGCATGTGCCATGGCAAGACTGAAAAGGGCTGACGGCTCGGAGCGCAAAAGGATCAGACAGCAGAAGGAGATGGCGGCGGAGTCAGGGAATTTTGAGCTTGCCGAACGTATGCGTATGCTTGAAAAAAGCATAGCGGACGATGAAAGCATACCGCACGTTTGCGCGGAAAGCATTGCAAAAGCCGCGTCTGAACACACGGGCATAGACGTCACAGCCGCATCAAAGGGAGAATGGATAAACGATCTTGACGAACGTCTTTCGGAGTGTGTTTTCGGACAGAGCAATGCGGTCAAGGAAGTGACGGCAGTTCTCCGCCGTTCCGCCGCAGGGCTTGGCACACCTCAAAAGCCCTTTGCGTCGTTTGTTTTTGTAGGGCCTCCCGGCACGGGAAAAAAGACGCTTGCGGATAGCCTCTCCAAGCTCGCATTCAATAATTCCGCCATATGCCTGACAGGAAATGAGCTTGCCGACGAGGGCGCGGTTGTTCGTATGATAGGTGCGCCTTCGGGATATAAGGACGCCGAAAAGGGCGGAAAGCTGACTGAGTATTTAAGATTGCATCCGGTTTCGGTAGTGAGGATATCAAATGCCGATGAATGTTCGCCGCAGGTGTTCTCGATTCTTTCGGAGATACTTTCCGATGGCAGAACTGAGGATGGCAGGGGAAGAGCAGTAAGCTTCCGAAACAGCGTTATAGCTCTGTGTATTGATGTTGACAGGGAACAGAAGCAGCTTGGCTTTGGCTCGAATGATACACTCGGCGCATCATACTTGAGGTATGCAATGGACAGACTTCCCGATGAGGTGTTCAGAAACGTGGATGCGGTTATCGTGTTCGATCGGCTTGACAGATCGGCATTGATAAGAATTGCGGAGAGTGAGCTTGACAAGCTTGCGAAGCGTGTTGAGCGGAGACATGTCAAGCTTGAGTTTACTCGCAATGCCATTGAGGAAGTAGCAGCGCAGTCCGAGGGCAGGGCGGCAAATATCAGAAGGATAGTCGCCATGAATGCCGAGGATGCCGTGAGCATGGCGTTGATTAATGGAGATATTAAGCCGCAGGATGAGGCAATATGCGATGCCGCCAACGGTAAATTCTATGTCAGGAGGCTTGTTACCGAATGAGAATAATGAGGTTTTCACTTGGAGTAAGGTTTGATACATTAAAGGAAGATGTCACGCCCTCCGATATTGATACCGTTTTAAAGGAGCTGACTTCGCTTTTTTGCATGAAGGAGGTTGAAAAGCTTCACATTTTCGGCGGAGTATGCAAGCTTAACGATTCGGACGGCAGCGGCATATACACCGTTGTTTTTATGAACGGCGGCTTGAAAAAAATGCGTCATGTTTACTCGAAGATAAATCTTGACGCAAGGCTTCACTCGATGCTCGACGCCCGTGAGCCGTTTTTGCAGAATAATGTTATAAGAAATTTTGAAAACATGGAGTTCTTCGGAGCGGTCGGAGCTGACGGCGTATGTGCGCAGGGCGATGGCAGAAGCCTGAGGTTTCCCGCACGCGCCGATAAGAGGAAGCTGTTTTCAAAAGAGAATACGGTCATACTTGCTCCCAATGCCTTTAAGGGAACCATACCCGCTCAAACGGCTGCAAGACATTTGCGGCGGGTATTCAGGGAAAGCCTGCCCAACGTAACCTGCGTTCCGATACCGGTGGCTGACGGCGGCGACGGAAGCCTCAATGCGCTTGAAAACGCCGTAATCGGTCAGCGACACGGCATGGAGGTTACAGACCCTTACGGGAAGAGGATAAGGGCTGAATACTATGTTGTTGACGGTTCAAAAGCGTTTATAGAGTCCGCCTTGGCAAGCGGACTTGCTCTTTGCGACAGGGATTCGCTGAATCCCTTGCAGGCTTCGAGCATTGGAGTTGGAGAGCTGATGCTTCGTGCCGCCCATGAGGGCATACGGGAGATATATGTATGTCTAGGAGGCTCGGCAACCAACGATTGCGGCATAGGTATGGCGTCGGCCTTGGGGGTCAGGTTCCTTGACAGCGACGGCAATGAGGTTCATACAGCCGAGAATATGAGCTGTATAGCTTCAATAGACGCTTCGCAAATGGATGCCCAGATACGGGCTTCAAGGATAATTGCGATGTGCGACGTCAAAAATCCGCTTACGGGTGAATATGGAGCGACATATACGTTCGGTTCCCAAAAGGGTGCTTCTCCGGAAATACTTGAAGTGCTTGAAAGGGGAATGCTGAATATGGAAAAGCTCCTTAACGCTTACGCCGGAAAGGATGTTTGTACGGACGGCGCAGGAGCGGCAGGCGGCATGGGCGCGATGCTCATTGCCCTGCTCAATGCCGAAATGAAGTCGGGAGCTGAAGCGATACTTGAAATTGCCGAGTTTGATAATAAGATTAAAGAAGCGTCGCTCGTGATAACGGGCGAGGGTGGTCTGGACAAAACAAGCCTTTCAGGAAAGGCTGTCGGAGCCGTTATCGAACACGCGAAAAGAGCTGGTGTTCCCGTGGCTGTAATAGCGGGACACAGGGGCGACGGAGCTGACGTCGTAGAACGGATGGTTAAATACCATGAGTACAGCCAATCGGAGAGTGACGCCCTGAAATTCTTCGACATGGCGGCGCGAAGGCTTGTCAAAAAAACAATGGATATGTTTGAATGATTATAAACCCTGCATAAAAATGCTTGAAAAACAATTCGGGCGGACAGAGCGTTTTAACATGCCCTGTCCGCCTGCCTATTTGTTTATTTATTTTCCGCGCTTTGCGGGTTTTACAGCTTTTGACTTGAGGTCGCGGCCGTTAAGCCATTTGGTTGCCGGACGCTCAATAAGGTATGTGACGAGCGTTGCGAAGCCGAACGCGAACAGCGTTATGATTATGGCATATTCGGTTCTCCATTGCAAGCCCGCCTGCTGTTGAGCCGCCGAGTAAATATTGTTGTTGACCCATGTATTGGGCGCGTCGTCGGTAGTGCCGAACTGCGGCCATGCGGGGATGTGCCAATCCGACTTGAGCTTGACGCAGAGCCATTGATGCCATATATAGAGATTGTATGAGATTGCCGACAGGAAGCGCATCAGCCTGTTGGAGAACAGGAAGCGATAGAACCCAAGCGCGAACGAGGTCGAAAGTATGAATCCCATGAATACACAGGAGAGCATCAGCCTGTTTGAAACCTGCCAGATTTGGGCCTTGGCAGGCTCAAGCGACGAGCATTGCTTGAGGAGCTGAACGATGATGTAGATGAGTACTGCCGAGATAATTGTGAATATGCTCCCTGTAAGCTTGTCCTGCTTTATTCTTGACGCGGCAAACACATATATACATGAGCCGACCATGCCGACGGCATATGTTCCGAAGAAGGCGGGGAGCTGATTGATAAACATAGCGGGGTATGTTGACCTTATATCCGAACCGAGACTTGCGAACAGCGAATCAATGCCGTTCGAGAATTGACTTCCGGAGTTGAGCGCGTACCCGTAAATGAAAGCCAGCGATATGCCAACCATTAAAACCGCGAGTATACCCACCCTTATAAGGGGACGGACAAAGCCGCTTTCCTTCTTATGCCTCTTTATAATGAGCGCGAACAGGGGAAAGAGTATATAGAACCATACCTCAACGGCAAGCGTCCAAAGCACGACATTGAGCTTTGTGCCAAGGTATGTCTTGATACGCCACATATGTGTGAATGTCAGATGGGACAAAAGGTCTTGAAAAGCTATGCCCATGTTTACGGGATTGCCATAGCTTCCCGCCGCAAGCTCATATATGAACAACGCTATGACACAGAAGAAATAGCTCGGCAGTATCCTGACGGCGCGCTTTTTATAGTACGTCTTCCAGCTTGAAAGCGGCTCACCGAAGAATATGTTTCTTGCCACGGGAAGAAACAGCAGGAATCCGCTTATCAGAACCATCATATCGACAAAGAGGTAGCCGCATCTTGCAAAGGGCGTGAAGTCGATGGAGGTTATTCCGATGAATGAAAGGAACGGCGTTTGGATTGTGGGGAATATCCATGTCTGCTGCCAGAAATGGAATATGAGGACGATTATTACGCTCAATGCCCTTATGCCGTCAAGCACATCTACATATTTGGTTGAGAATGTTTTTTTAGTTTCCATGTCTATATAGTACCATATAAATGCGCCAAATGGAAGAGGAAGGTTTTTTTAATATTGTATTTGTGGCTGAAAAATAGTATAATTAATATGGAATAATATGAAAGGGCAATAATAATGGATAAATATTTACCGATAAAGTGCTTTATGGACGAGAATGGCATCGGATACAGAGAGGATGTTACGGGCAGCGAATGCACTACGTTCAAGCTTGGCGGAGCTGTTTCGCTGTTTGCCGAGCCCGCGAATCAGGAACAAGCCGAAAAGCTGCTTTCATTTGTAACGGAAAACGACATTGCTTTTTTTGTGATAGGCAACGGAAGCAATCTGCTCATAACCGATGCGGGCTGCGATTGCCTGTTTATAAAGCTTTCGGGGGAGCTCGTTGAATACCGGATCGAGAACGGGATGCTCATATGCGGAGCGGGAGCTTCGCTTGCCGCCGCTTCAAGAGCGTCAGTGCTTGCGGGATACATGGGTCTTGAGTGGGCGACGGGCATACCCGGCACAATCGGCGGAGCTGTTGCCATGAACGCAGGAGCATATGGCGGGGAGATAAAGCAGGCTTTAAAGAGCGTAAAGGTGTTTTGCAATGACGGCGTAATTGAAATGGAAGCCGATAAGGAGGCAATGGGCTATCGCAAATCGCCGTATGCCTACCCCGATATGGTGGTGCTTGAGGCTGTGTTCGAGCTCCGGGAGGATGATGGCGGAGCAAGGGAGAGAATGGAGGACTTCTCCGCAAGAAGACGCGACAAGCAGCCGCTCAACTATCCCTCGGCAGGCAGCTTTTTCAAGCGTCCTGAGGGCAATTTTGCCGGAGCGCTTATCGAGCAGGCAGGACTGAAGGGCTTTCGCGTAGGCGGAGCGATGGTAAGCGAAAAACATGCCGGGTTCCTGATAAACTATTCGGACGCGACGGCGTCGGATGTGCTTGCGCTCATGGCTGAGGTCGAAAGGATCGTCTATGAAAGATTCGGTGTACAGCTTGAGCCTGAGGTGAAAATAATCTAAGCGGGTGAGGTTTATGCACATACTGATCGTAACGGGACTGAGCGGAGCGGGAAAGTCAAGTGCGCTGCGCATACTTGAGGATTATGGGTTTCTCTGCGTCGATAATATTCCAAGCGGCATTATGAACAGCTTCCTGGAGCTTAGCAGAAGCGCCGAGCCTCCGGTTGAAAGGGTCGCGCTTGTAATCGACAGTCGAACCTCGTCTTTCAGGTACAGCACCGAGAGGATGTTCCAGACTCTTGACCGGCTGGACGATCCGCATGAGATACTGTTTCTGGACTGTTCGAATGAAGTGCTTCAAAGACGCTACAGCGAAACGCGCCGCAGACATCCGATGCACGACGACATATCGGCAGGGATACTGATTGAGCGCGAGCTTCTGGAGCCTATAAAGGAACGATCCAATTACATCATTGATACAAGTGAAATGTCGCCCCGTGAGTTTCGGCGCACTATAGAGAGCATAGCGGGCAGGAATGATGAGAATATGTTCAGGCTCGTAATAACAAGCTTTGGGTTTAAGCGCGGCATTCCGCTCGACGCCGATATTGTCATAGACATGCGCTATACGGCAAATCCGTTCTATGAGGTGTCGCTGAGAAATCTTTCGGGACGCGATAAGGAAGTCTACGAATATGTGATGATGGATGAAAATGTAAGAAAGCATCTTAAAATGCTGAAGGAGATGCTGTACATGCTGATTCCGGCGTATGAGCGTGAGGGCAAACGGAGACTCATGGTTTCGTTCGGCTGCACGGGCGGAAGGCATAGATCGGTCGCCATGGCAGAGGCTTTGTATAATGAGATGAAGAATTTCAGAAGCACGACCGTACAGCACAGGGATCTTGCGATAGAAGCGCAATCCATCTCGGAGAGGTTTGAGACATGATGTCTTTCTCACAGGAGATTAAAGAGGAATTGACGGGCGTAAGGCTGCGTCGGGAGTCCGATGCCAATATGCTGATAGCGGGCTATACGCTTGCTGCGGCGTCCCTTAAATACTCAAGGGAGCATGGACAGTGGGGGCTTCATTATGTGAGCGAAAGCACAACGGCTATAAACTTTATTGCAAAGCTTGCCTGCAAGTCATATGAGCTTGAGCAGGAAACGGTGCTGAATGTGCATCAGCGGCTCAATGCGAGAAATACCGAGCTTTTGCTTTACGGAAGGGGCGTCGATTCGTTATGCCTCGATTCGGGGCTTATGTCGTATGACGAGAACGGGGATAAAAGCTTTGCGACCGTACTGCCCAAGGGACTTGAGAGCGAGCATTTATGCCGTGCATTCATAAGGGGCGTTTTTCTCGCGTGCGGCACGGTATCGGATCCCGCGACGGGCTGCCGCGCCGAGCTTGTGCTTAGAAGCGAGTTTCTTGCGCGGGAGATACAAAGACTTCTTTCCGAACGCGACATACCGCCTAAGCTGACCAATCGAAAGCATATGTGGATAGTCTACTTCAAGAACGGGGATATGGTCGAGGATTTTCTCACGTTCATGGGAGCGGGCGAGGCCATGCTGAAGGTTCGGGAATACAGGATGATACGCGAGGTCAAGAACAATTCAAATCGAGAGGTCAACTGCTTTTCGGCAAATATGGAAAAGACGGCGAGGGCTTCGGCGGTTCAGTCGGAGAACATACGACTTGTCATGACCGAGCTGGGAGCGGACGCCTTGAGTGAGGAGCTTTATGAGGTGGCGTCGGCAAGAATGGAGGAGCCGGAGCTGACGCTTTCCCAGCTTGCGCAAAAGCTTGGCATCGGGAAGTCGGCGGTCAATTACAGACTCAAAAGGATAGCCGCCATTGCGGACGATATAAGGAACGGGAGAGGCTTATGAGCTTTACACATCTGCATGTACATACCGAATACAGCCTGCTCGACGGAGCGGCAAGGATAAACGATTTGGTGTCAAAAGCGGCGGAGCTTGGCATGGATGCGCTTGCCATAACCGATCACGGTGTCATGTACGGCGCGATAGATTTTTACAATGCCTGCAAAAAAGCGGGTATAAAGCCCATAATCGGCATGGAGGCGTATGTGACCAAGAGGGGCATCCATGCCGAAACGCTCTCAAGAGAGCATTCCCATCTGATACTGCTTTGCAAGAATCAAACGGGATATAAAAACCTGATGAAGCTTTCATCCATAGCTTTTGTGGACGGCTTCTATTATAAGCCGCGCATCGACTATGAGCTTTTGGAGGAATACCATGAGGGATTGATATGCCTTTCGGCGTGCCTTGCGGGAGATATTCCGCAGTATTTGCTGAATGAGCAGTATACGCAGGCGAGAGAGCTTGCGCAAAGGCTTAAAAAGCTGTTCGGGGATGATTTTTATATAGAGCTTCAGAACCATGGCATACAGGAGCAGTTGATCGTTCTGCCGAGACTGAACGCGCTCGCAAAGGAGCTTGATATAAAAACCGTTGCCACGAATGATATTCATTATGTGAGCGTGGATGACGCCGAGGCGCAGGATGTGCTGCTCTGCATACAGACGGGGCATTTCGTCGATGAAACAAACCGTATGAGGATGGAAACCCGGGAGTTCTATCTCAAGTCGGAAGAGGAGATGCTAAAGCGGTTCGGGGGTTATGAGGACGCGATTTACAATACCTCGGAGATTGCCGAGAAATGCTGTGTCGAGATAGAGCTCGGAGGCAGGCATCTGCCGGAATTCACTCCTCCCGACGGCATGGGACATGAGGAGTATTTAAGAAAACTCTGCTCCGAGGGCATGAAGCGCAGATTTGGGGACAACCCCGATAAAAAATATGTGGACAGGCTTGAATATGAGATAAAGGTTATTGCGGATATGGGGTTCGTTGATTATTTCCTCATAGTCTGGGATTTCATACACTATGCCAAAACACATGGGGTTCCGGTCGGCCCCGGCAGAGGTTCGGGAGCGGCGTCCATAGTCGCTTACGCACTTGATATAACCGACATAGACCCTTTAAAGTACAATCTGCTTTTTGAGAGGTTTTTGAATCCTGAGAGAATAACGATGCCGGATATAGACGTCGATTTCTGCTATGAAAGACGTCAGGAGGTCATTGATTACGTCATCGAAAAATACGGAGCGGATCATGTCGCACAGATAATCACATTCGGAACAATGGCGGCACGCGCGGTCGTCAGGGATGTCGGAAGGGTTCTGAGGGTTCCGTACAACGAGGTGGACAGGATAGCCAAGCTAATACCTCAGATGCTCAAAATAACCATCAGGCAGGCGCTTGATATGGTTCCTGAGCTCAAGGAGCTTTATGAGAGCAATGATACATACAGAAAGCTTATTGACCTATCGTTGAAGCTTGAAGGGCTGCCGAGGCACGCTTCGACCCATGCGGCGGGAGTCGTCATATCGTCGGTACCGACAATGGAGTTTGTTCCGCTGCAAAGGAACGAGGACTCGATAACAACGCAGTATACGATGGGAACGCTTGAGGCTCTCGGAATGCTCAAGATGGATTTTCTCGGCTTGAGAACGCTCACCGTAATACATGACTGCTGTGAGTTCATCAAGAGAAGGGGACTTGAAGCTCCTGATTTCTCAACGCTCGGCTTCGATGATAAGAACATATACGACCTTATATCATCCGGAGACACAATAGGCGTGTTCCAGCTTGAATCGGCGGGCATGACAAATTTTATGACGCAGATGAAGCCCAACTGCTTTGAGGATATAATAGCGGGCATAGCCCTTTTCAGACCCGGCCCAATGGAGCAGATACCGAGGTATCTTGCGGGCAAGCAGGATGTCTCGAACGTGACATATGTGCATGAAAAGCTCAGACCTATATTGGAGACAACATATGGCTGCATGGTCTATCAGGAGCAGGTAATGCAGATAGTAAGGGATTTGGCGGGCTACTCATACGGAAGAAGCGACCTTATACGCCGTGCCATGAGCAAGAAGAAGCATGACGTAATGGAAAAGGAGCGCGTCAATTTCATCAACGGAATAACCGATGACGACGGCAATATCACCGTTCCGGGAGCTGTCAGAAACGGTATAAGCGAGGCGACAGCGAATAAGATATTCGATGAGATGATGGACTTTGCGTCATACGCTTTCAACAAGGCACATGCTGCGTGCTATGCGGTTGTGGCTTACAGAACAGCGTATCTCAAGTATTATTATCCCGTCGAGCTGATGACAGCCCTCATAAACAGCTTCATAGGATCATCCGAAAAGATAGCCGATTATATCTATTATTGCCGTAAAAGGGGCTTTAAAATACTTCCTCCCGATATAAACAAATCGGAACCTCATTTCACCGTCGAGAACGGAGCCATAAGGTTCGGGCTTGCAGCTATAAGGAATGTCGGAGAGGAAGCCATGAACGAGATGCTCACCGAGCGCAGAAAAAACGGGGAGTTCAAGGATTTTAACGATTTCCTCAAAAGAACCGAGAGCGTCAATAAGCGGATGATGGAGGGACTCATAAAAGCCGGATGCTTCAATGAAATGGGCGTCACGAGGCTTTGGCTGATGCGCAATTATGAGGACGAGATGGGCGCGGCCGCCGCCGAAAGAAAAAGACGAAATTCGGGGCAGATGTCCATATTCGATATGTTTGATGACGGAAACGAGGCAAGCGTTCCTCAGCCGCCTGCAAGCGATGAGGAATACAGCATCAAAGAGATACTTGAGATGGAGAAGGAAACGCTTGGAATTTACATAAGCGGGCATCCTCTAATGGAGTTTGAATCAACTCTCAGCCTTATGAGCGTCAACTGCAAACAGCTCTCCGAGGCGGATGCGCATTCTCAGCTCAGGGATAATGACAGGGTTACGTTTGCCGGGCTTATGGGCAGCATAAGGACAAGGCAGGTCAAATCGGGAAATGGGCTGATGGCTTACGGAATAGTGGAGGACATGACGGGACAGGTCGAATTTGCCGCGTTCCCGACCGTGTACTCCAAGTACAGGGAGATGTTTACTGATACGGTTCCCGTCAAGGTGACGGGGAGACTATCAATGCGCGAGGACAAGGCGAATACGGTAATGATAGACGAGGTTGTAAAGCTTGAGAAGACCGACAGGTACAGGCTTTACATAAGGGTGGACGATGCGAACCGCGATAAGCTTGAACGCTTTATGGGGGTTCTGAAGCGTTATCCGGGAAGACATGAGGTTGTGTTTTTTGATACTTCAACCGGCAAACAGCGGCTTGCTCCGCAGGAGCTTAGCGTAAACGGAGCGGCGACGCTTATTGAAATAGCCGAAAACCTTATGGGCAGTGAAAATGTTAAATTTATCAGGATGAAATCCTGAGTTGTGCAGAAAGGCAAACAGATGAAAAGAATAGGGGTTCTGACAAGCGGGGGCGATACTCCTGGTATGAATTGCGCGATACGTTCCGTATTCAAAACGGGCGTCGCTATGGGAATGCAGGTCATGGGCATATACCATGGCTACAAGGGATTGATAGAGGGCAAGGTCGATTATCTTACTCACGAATCGGTCGAGAACAAGATGCATAAGGGCGGCACGATATTGAGGACTGCCCGAAGCTCCGCCTTTATGACGGAGGAGGGCATCAATAAAGCCATATCGGTAATAAAAGCATATGGCATCGAAGGAATTGTCGTAATAGGAGGTGACGGCAGCTTCCGCGGCTGCATGGAGCTTGCCAACAGGGGCGTTCCGACGATAGGCATTCCCGGAACCATCGACAATGATATGGGCTATACGGACTTCACAATAGGCTTTGATACAGCGGTCAATAATGTCACGAACGAGATTTACAAGATAAGGGATACCATGCGTGCGCATGATCGAGTGGGCGTTATTGAGGTTATGGGACGCAACTGCGGCGATATAGCCCTGTGGGCAGGAATAGGCGGTGCGGCGGATCTGATACTTGTGCCGGAGGTCGATATCTCATGGGAGGAAGCCGCGAACAGGCTTGCCCAAAACAAACTGCGTGGAAAGCTCACGAGCATAGTTATGATAGCCGAAGGCGCGGGCAAGGCGGAGGAGTTCGTTGAGTTTGTACGACAGCATACCGACGTTGAAATAAAGGCGACGGTACTGGGCTATATCCAAAGGGGCGGCAATCCCTCGGCATTTGACAGGGTGCTTGCGGCAAGGCTCGGTCAGAGGGCGGTTGAGCTTTTGAATGACGAAAAAGGCGGAAGAGCTGTTGGCATAAGGCATAACAGCATATATGATGTGTCGCTTTCAAAGGCTATCGAGATGAGGGACGAGTTTGATAAGAAGCTCTTTGAGCTGAATGAGATAATGGCGAAATTCTGATGGTGTGAGTATGGACAACAATAAAAGAAAAGTAAAAAGACGCTGGGGCGACAGGAGGGACGGACGTCGAGTAAAGGCTCCGGGACTTCAAACCGTAATGGGGTATCTGTTTCCCAAGAGGACGGAATGCGAGGTTTACCTCAACGACATAATAGATGTCACAGACCTTTTAAAATACATTGAAACCAAGAATTTACAGCATCCGGACTATAAGACGACGGTGTTTCACTGCGCCATAGCTGTGCTTGCAAGGATGGTTAGGGAACGTCCGCTTATGAACCGTTTCATACAGGGTTACAGGATTTATGAGCGCAACGAAATATCGCTGAGCTTTGTCGTTAAACGCAGATTTGCCGACGGAGCGGAGGAATCGCTTATGACGCTTGTTCCAAGGGATGATGAAACGATTGACGACATCAGCAGAAAAATATGCGGCAACGTCAAGGAAACGAGAAAATCCGAGAAGTCAACGGGCGGTATCGACGCGACGCTTGACGCATTTGCCAAGCTTCCGCGCCCGATACTCATTGCCGCCATACGCATAATAAGATGGATGGATTTCTGGGGCAAGAACCTTAAAGCGCTTACAACGGGCGATCCCAATTATACAACTATTCTCTGCTCAAACCTCGGCTCTATAAAGGCTCCTGCGGTATACCACCATTTGAATAATTACGGAACGAACAGCATTATGGTGACGTTCGGAACGGTACATAAGCAGGAGCTGATAATGCCGGACGGACATAAGGAGATAAGGGACGTAATGGATATAGGCGCAACGCTCGACGAACGCATAGCGGACGGCTTCTATTTTGCAAGAAGCTTCAGGCTCGTCAGACATATTTTCGCCAATCCTGAGCTTCTGGATAAGCCGCTTGGCGAACCGAGCGATTTTGAGTATTGATATTCACGCATATATAGAAAAAAAGCACGCGGGAGCTTAACGCTCAAGCGTGCTTTTGATATGCTTTTTGTAAAATGATGAGCCTTATTCAAAATCAAAACAGAGCCTCGGCAAAGCTTCTTGCGTCAAAGGGCTGGAGATCGTTAATACCCTCGCCGACGCCGATAAAGCGAATGGGCAGACCCAGCTCGTTTTTGACCGCGACGACGACTCCGCCCTTTGCGGTTCCGTCAAGCTTTGTCAGTATAATGCCCGTCAGACCGCAGCTCTCGCCGAAAGCCTTTGCCTGAGCAATGGCGTTCTGCCCGGTGGTGGCGTCAAGAACGAGCAGAACCTCGACATGGGCATTGGGAAGCTCACGGTCGATTACGCGGCGCATCTTGGCAAGCTCGTTCATAAGGTTTTTCTTATTGTGGAGCCTTCCTGCCGTATCGCATATGAGAAGGTCGTTCTGCCTTGACTTGTATGAGGCGATGGCGTCATAGACTACTGCGGCAGGATCCGCGCCCTCTCCGTGCTTTATTATGGGAACATCGGCGCGTTCAGCCCAAATCGTGAGCTGTTCGGCGGCGGCAGCTCTGAATGTATCGGCAGCGGCAAGCATTGGACGCATACCCTCCGCCTTGTACATGGAGGCAAGCTTGCCTATGGAGGTGGTCTTTCCGACGCCGTTTACACCGACTATCAGTATCACGTTGTCACGGCCTTCCTCAAGGAAGCTGTCGTCGGAGGACATATGCTCCGTCAGAATATCAATAAGAGCCTCTTTTGCGGCACCTCTATCGGAAAGCTTCAACTCCTTGACCTTTGAGCGAAGCTTATCGAGTATCTCCTCGGTAGTGTCGAATCCGCAGTCCGCCATTATGAGCGCGTCCTCAAGCTCCTCATAGAATTCATCGCTTATTCTTTCCTCGGAGTTGCCGAATACGATGCCCAAAAGACCTTCCCTTGTTTTCTCAAGTCCGTGCTTGAGTTTTGCGAAAAAGCCGGGCTTTTTCTCCTTCTTTTCCTTCTTTTCCTTTTTATTGTCCATGACTTTTCCTCCTTTTAAGACATTTCATTTATCAAGCCTTTTCATCGAACCTTGCGGAAATGAGCGTTGAAACGCCCTTTTCCTCCATGGATACGCCATAGAGCGAATCGCAAACCGCCATGGCTCCCTTGCGGTGGGTTATTATAATGAACTGGGTTTCCTTTGAATACTCCTTCAAATAATCCGCAAAATTATCCACATTCGCCTCGTCGAGAGAGGTGTCTATCTCGTCAAGTATACAGAACGCGGTGGGCTTGAGCTTGAGTATCGCAAACAGCAGGGCGATGGCGGTCAAAGCCTGCTCTCCGCCGGAGAGCAGCGATAAGAGCTGGAGCTTCTTTCCCGGCGGCTGCGCAATTATGTCTATATCGCAGTTGAGTATATCGCTTGAATCCGAGAGCATCAGCTCGGCTCTGCCACCGTGGAAAAGCTCCGTGAATGTTGCGGAGAAGTTCTCTTGAATATGCTTGAATTGCTCGGAGAACTCCTTTTCCATAGTGGTCGTCAGACGCTTTATTATCTCTGCAAGGTCAAGCTCCGCCTGCTTGAGGTCGTCGCATTGCTTTTTAAGCTCTGCATGACGTTCGACCACATTTCGATAATCCTCGACGGACGATGTGTTTACCTCGCCGAGACCGCGTATCTCGGCTCTAAGCTCGTCTGCCCGCATATGGGATGCGTTTACGGATATGGGATGGCGAAGCGCAAGCGCGTTCTCATATGTAAGCTCATAGTCATTCCATATCCTTGAGGTCATGTTCTCAAGCTCCATTTGAAGCCGATTGAAGTTCAGCTCATACTTATGAAGCCGTTCACGCTTTTCGGTCAGCTCGGCATTGTCACGATCACGTCTTTCACGAAGCTCATCAACAAAACGAAGCTTTGAAGCACGTTCATCCTCAAGCCTGTGTATCTCGTCGGTCAGGGCGTCAACCTCGACGCGCTCGATACCGATGTCCGAAGTCATGGAGCCGAGCTCGCGGCGGCAGGCTTCGGTATCATCTTTGATGACGGCGGACTTTTCGGCGTTCCTTGTCAATGCTTCGGCAAAGCCTATAAGCTCACGTTCGATTCGTGCAAGCTCAGCTTCGGCGGCGGAATGCTCCTTCTTGGCTCCCATATGACGAACCTTGATGGATGTAAGCTCGTCCGATATGTCCCGCTGATGTGTCCTCAGAGCGTTTATCTCGGACTGCACACGTTTTATATCCTCGGCGGTTGAGGCATTTCCCGTGTTGATGCCGCTTTCAAGCTCGGTCGCCTGCCTGTATTGAAGCTCAATATCGGCAATGCTGTCGTTTATCTGAGCTGCTTCAGCATCATATTTATTTGTTTGAGCAGTATTCTTGTCAATATACTGAATGATTATATCGTGCTTTTCGTTCAAAGCCGCACGTCTTATATCGAGCTTTTTTATGCTTTCGATGGAAGCAGCTATACCGTCGTTGACAGGCGCCAAGCTTTCCTCAAGGACGGCTATGGAAGCTCTGCTCTCGTCGAGTGAAACCATCAGCTCCTTCAAGCGAGCTTCAAGCTGTTCAAGCTCTCGTTCACGTCCCAAAAGGCTGAACTCCCGTTTTTGTGCGCTTCCGCCCGTCATGGAGCCGCCGGGATTCATTATATCCCCTTTGAGGGTGGCTATTCTGAATGACGAATGCGCTTTCTTGTTTATGAGTATTCCGACGTCAATGTCTCTTACAATTACCGTGCGTCCCAAAAGGTTTTCGGCAATGCCGCGATAGCGCGGGGAAAATTTTATAAGCTCCGAAGCTACGCCAAAACAGCCGTCCACATCTATCATGGCTTTCTCATCGGATGAAAGCAGCCTTGAACGCATCGCGCTTACAGGCAGAAGGGTAGCTCTGCCGTAACGCTTTCTGCGCAGGTATTCTATTACCTGCTTTGCCTCCTGCTCAGTCGGAACGACTATGTTCTGAAGCGCGGAGCCCAATGCCATCTCTATGGCAAGCTCATACTCGGCGGGGACGGAGATAAGCTCGGCTACCACACCCTCTATGAGCCGGGAAAGCTCAGTATCGCGCTCCGCATCGCGCAGCAGATCACGCACGCTCGAATAGTAACCCTCATGGGCGCGCTTCATCTCGGACAGCACCTTGCGGCGTGATTTGACGGATTCGATCTCGTTTTCGATTCTATGCTCGTTTTGCCGTGCTTCGCTTATTTTTCCGTTTATGCTGTTAAGCTTTGCGGCATGGCTGTTCTGCTCCCTGCGCAGCTTGTCAAGCTCCGAAAGCACATCGGCTCTTTGAGCTTCACACTCATCCTTTTCAATGCGGAGCTTCTCACCTTCCGCCGATACTGCGGCCTTCTCGTCGGCTATCGCGTTGATGCGGGACAGCATCGCCTTCTTCATCGCATCAAGCCTTGAAAGACGGCTCTTGGCGTCTGAGAGCCTGTTCATGCTGTCCATCATGGATTGCTTGTGCGCTTCGAGGGAGTCCTCCATGCTTTCAAGCTCCGACGAGCATTCCTCGAATTGCGCTTCAACCTTTTTAAGCTCCAGCTCGGCGGATTCCACCTGCGCGGCGAATGCTTCGATATTCTTTGCAAGCTCCGCCTTCAAAGAATTGTGCTGCTTTATTGATATTTCAACATCGGCCGATTCCGATTTCAGACGTTCAAATTCCTTTTCGAGAGAGGCAATTCGCTCACGAAGCACCTTCTCCTCACCGGAATGAGCTTCCATATTGGATGTGGCTGTGAGCAGCTTTTGCGATACCTCGCTTATGGCTGCCGAAATGCCGCGCTCAAGCTCCTCGCCCTCGGAAAGGGATGCGGCAAGGCTTTCACAGGATGCTTCGGCAAACGCGATCTCCTCTTTGAGCTGTTCGGAGTTCTGCTCCAACTGCTTTATGCGCTCATTCGATTTTTCATATTGATAGATATAGAGATTGACGTCTATGTCCTTCAGCTCGTCCCGCAGCTTTAAAAAGAGCAATGCCTTTTCACTCTGCTCGCGCAAAGGCTCTATACGGCCTTCAAGCTCCATAAGTATGTCGTCGAGCCTTATGAGGTTTTTCTGAGTGTTTAGAAGCTTTCTTTCAGCTTCCTCCTTGCGTGCGCGGTATTTGTTTACACCCGCCGCCTCCTCAAATGCGGTACGTCTGTCGGCACTTTTCTCGGAAATGATTTCAGATACACGCCCCTGACCGATTATGGAGTAGCCGTCCTTGCCGACTCCGGTATCACGAAAAAGCTCATGGATGTCCTTGAGCCTGCATGAAGCATTGTTGATGTAATATTCGCTCTCACCTGAGCGGAAGGCGCGCCTTGTAACACAAACTTCCTGAAAGGGCGTTTTAAGCTCGCCGTCCGAGTTGTCGAAATGAAGTGAAACGTCGCAGTATGAGAGTGCGCGTCGCTTTTGAGTGCCTCCGAATATGAAGTCCTCGACCTTTTTTCCGCGAAGGGCCCTTGCGCTCTGTTCTCCGAGTACAAAACGGAAAGCGTCGGCAATGTTGCTCTTGCCGCATCCGTTGGGGCCTATTATTGCGGTTATGCCTCCTGGGAAGGAAAGCTCCTGTTTCTTGGCAAATGACTTGAAGCCGTTGATTTCTATTTGGGTAAGTCTCACTGCTTACCTCCCGGACTGCCGGGCTTTATCGCACCGAGCATCATAAGCGTTGCATGTGCGGCGTTTTGACCTGCCTCCTGCTTTGAGTTGCCCTGTCCCTTGCCGTATGCCTGACCGTTAATGACGGCTTCCATAGTGAAAATACGCTTGTGATCGGGGCCGCATACCGAAATCACGTCGTACTCAAGCGAGCCGGAATGATTCTGCTGAACATATTCCTGAAGCAGGGTTTTGAAGTCCTTTACGGATATGGTCTTTACGGCTTCGTTTATGAATTCCACGGCAAAGCTCAAAATAAATCGCTTTGCGGGCTCCAAGCCGCCGTCTATATATATCGCGCCTATAACGGCTTCGAGGGCGTCGGAAAGTATTGATGGTTTGTCCCGTCCTCCGGTATGATCTTCACCGTGACTGAGCAAAAGATACTGTCCGAGCGAGAGACCTCTTGCCGCATGGAAAAGGGCGTTCTCGTAAACGGCACGCGAACGTATCCTTGTCATCAATCCCTCGTTCATGTTGGGATTGTTTGTGAAAAGATACTCGCTTACTATAAGCTCCAATACGGCGTCGCCCAAAAACTCAAGCCGTTCATTGTGACCTGAGCTTCTGTTTTCGCCCTTTACAAACGAAGTATGCGTTAAAGCTGTGTTAAGCAGTTCTGTGTTTTTGAACCGATAGTCAAGTGTTTTTTGCAGCTTATCAAGTTCTTCCAGTCTGTTTGCGTTTATTCTCATCTCTTTTTCAGGGTACTCCGTACAATACAAGCCAAGGGCCTGCATGACTTGATCTTGCGGACTTGCCGGATGCAGGCGATTGGCATGTGTCGTGTTATTTGTTGTTCTCAACGATTTCGACTATCTGACCGACAGTCTTGACTTCAGCAAGCTGCTCGTCCGGAATCTCGACTCCATACCTGTCCTCAAGATCCATTACAAGCTCAACCAGATCAAGCGAATCTGCCTTCAGATCCTCGATGAAACGTGATTCCATGGTGATGTTTTCCACGGGAATATTAAGCTGCTCCGCGATAGCACTGCGAATCTCTTCAAACATATAATTAAAAACCGCCTTTCTTTAAGCTGTTGATATTTTACTCCCAAAACTCATTAATGTCAATCGTGTTTTGTTACAAAGCACCGACAAAACGCCGATTAAAGCGCAATTGATGAGGCTCCATGACCTGCAGGAACGCTATAGACCTTCGACAACGGTATCCTCGGCCGGAATACTTGCGATGCTCTTGGCTATCTTTTCGGTAACGCCGCTGTTAACATAGCGCCTTGCCTGAAGCACGGCGGAGACTATTGCCTTGGCGTCGCTTGAACCGTGAGCTTTTATGATGCCCCCGTTTATTCCGAGAAGGGGCGCTCCGCCATACTCGGTATAGTCCATGAGCTTCTTTACCGATTTGAAGGCGGACTTGCAAAGCACGGCTCCGAGCTTTGACTTGAATGATGAAAGCAGCTCGTTTTTCAGCATCTTGAACAGCTCCATGGCAAAGCCCTCGGCCTCTTTAAGTATGACGTTTCCGGTAAAGCCGTCGGTTACTATGACGTCGTATTTGCCGGAGAATATCTCGCGTCCCTCGCAGTTGCCCGCAAAGCATACGTCTGTTTTTGAAATAAGCTCATATGAAGCCTTGGCAAGCTCGCTGCCCTTGGATTTTTCCTCGCCGTTATTGACAAGGGCAACGGAGGGATTATAAATACCCATGACGTTCTGCATATATGTTGAGCCCATTATTGCAAACTGCTGCAAATACTCAGGCTTGCAGTCAGCGTTCGCGCCGCAATCAAGAAGCAGGAAGGGCTTTGTTCCGGTCGGCATTATGGGAGCGAGCGCGGGACGCTTGACTCCCGGAATGCGTCTGACAATGAGGGTTGCTCCGGTCAGAACCGCACCGGTGCTTCCTGCGGAAATGAGGCAGTCAGCTTCGTGCCGCGACATTATTTCCATAGCCGCGACAAGAGATGAGTTCTTTTTCTTCTTTATCGCTATGGTGGGCTTCTCGTCGCATGTTATTATTTCGGGCGCGTGAACTATTGATACCCTGCCGGTATCCACGCCTTCGTGCTTTTTCAGCTCGTTCTCTATTCCGGTCTCATCACCGGTAAGTATAACGCTGAAATCATTCCATTTTTTCAAAGCAAGGCAAACGCCTTCGATTATTGCGTGGGGAGCGTTGTCACCGCCGTAAGCGTCTATTACGATTTTCATTTAAAATTCTCCTTATCATAAGGTTGCTTCCTGTATTATACTACCTAATCTCCGGAATTACAATCAAATATATTCATAATTTGCATTGACTTTGAACAAAAATGGTGTATACTTATCAAGTGTAAAGTCATTATGCTTTACACTTGGGCTTAAAAGCAGACTTTCAGTGAAGCGTGGTGACGATCAGTGATCGATAAGACCGAACTATCCCTTTTGCTTGATTATTATGGACAGGTGCTGACGCAAAGGCAGACGGAGCTTATGAGGATGAGTGCCGATGAGGATATGTCGCTGAGCGAGATTGCCGAACAGGAGGGCATTTCGCGTCAAGCTGTAAGGGATTGTCTTGCGAAGGCGGCAAGCCAGCTTAAAGATATGGATTCAAAGCTCGGATTGGTAGAGCATGACAGAAAGCTCCGTGCTGTAGCGGAGGAGCTCGGCATGGCTCTGGAAAGCGGTTCTGCTGAGGGCATTAAGAGCGCGGTCGAAAAGGCGTTGAGAGACATCGGAGAGCTGATCAGGTAGACGCGCAAAAGCTGTTTATATTAATGGAGGCATCAAATGGCATTTGACGGATTGGCTTCTAAGCTTCAAAACATATTTAAAAAACTGGGCAATAAGGGCAAGCTGACCGAAAAAGAGGTCAAGGAGGCCCTGCGCGAGGTAAAGCTCGCTTTGCTTGAGGCGGATGTAAACTATACCGTCGTCAAGAAGTTTGTAAATCAGGTCAGCGAAAGGGCTGTCGGAAGTGAGGTGCTTGAAAGCCTTACGCCTGCGCAGCAGGTAATAAAGATAGTCAACGAGGAGCTTACAAAGCTCATGGGCGGCTCTGCTGCCAAGTTGGATTACGGCTCTAAAAAACCTTCGGTATTCCTGCTTTCGGGCTTGCAGGGCGCGGGCAAAACGACAATGGCGGGAAAGCTCGCGGCGTATCTTAAAAAGCATCAGTCGAAGGACACATTGCTCGTCGCCTGCGATATATACCGTCCGGCCGCTATCGAGCAGTTAAAGGTCGTGGGTGAGAGAGCGGGCGTCAAGGTCTTTGAAAGAGGCCAGAGCGATCCCGTTGAAACCGCCAAGCTTGCGATAGAATACGCCGAACGCAGCTTCATAGACGTGGTCATAATTGACACGGCGGGACGTCTGCATATAGATGAAGCGATGATGGATGAGATAGCCGCTGTCAAGCAGGCGACAAATCCATCCGAGGTGCTTCTCGTTGTTGACGCCATGACAGGACAGGATGCCGTAAATGTAGCGAAGTCATTCCATGAAAAGCTCGGACTTACGGGCGTCATACTGACGAAGCTTGACGGCGATACAAGGGGCGGCGCGGCATTGTCGGTAAGGGAAGTCACCGGGCAGCCAATAAAGTTTTCGGGAACAGGCGAAAAGCTCACGGATATCGAGGTGTTCCATCCCGATAGGATGGCTTCGAGGATACTCGGCATGGGAGATATGCTCTCGCTCATTGAGAAAGCGGAGCAGGCTTTCGATGAAAAGAAGGCGTTGGAGCTTACGAATAAGATCCGCAAGGATGAGTTTACGCTGGATGATTTCCTTGAGCAGTTTGAGCAGGTCAAGAACATGGGCTCCCTTGAGGAGCTTGTGGGCATGATACCGGGGCTTAAAGCGGATAAGCTCAAGGACGCTCAGGTCGATACAAAGGCGATAGGACGCATGGAGGCGATAATAAAATCCATGACGCCCGCGGAAAGAGCAAAGCCGGATATGCTCAACGCGAGCCGCAAACGCCGCGTTGCAAACGGCAGCGGAACCACCGTTCAAGAGGTAAACCGTTTGCTCAATCAGTTTGAATCCACACGCCAGATGATGCGCAAGCTCACGGGCGGAAGAATTAAAAAGAAGGGGAAGAAAGGCTTTTTCGGCTTCTGATATTCCCCAAAGACAGTCAAAACAACGAACCATTATCGGCTTACGCCGTATGGATATAGATTAAAGCTTATATAATAAAACTTCAGGAGGTTACTTACTATGTTAAAGATCAGGCTTCGTCGTATGGGCGCTAAGAAGGCTCCTTTCTACCGTGTTGTTGTTGCGGACTCCCGCGCTCCCAGGAACGGTGCTTTCGTTGAGGAAATCGGCTATTACAATCCCATCTCCGAGCCCGTCGAGCTGAAGATTGATGTTGAAAAGGCACGCACTTGGATGAAGAACGGCGCACAGCCCACCGATACCGTCCGCTCCCTTCTCAAGAAGTCCGGCGCTATTGAATAATAAGGCATCGTCATCAGATGGAAGAAAAGGTCATAAGCAGTGATGGCATGGCTGCGCTCGTTGAATACATTGCGAGAAATCTTGTTGACGAACCCGATGAGGTCAAGGTTTCAAGCAAGCCGGGCGAGGATGACGCCATAGTTATAGAGCTTACAGTTTCAAAGGACGACATGGGCAAGGTCATAGGCAAGCAGGGTCGTATAGCCAAGGCTATAAGGACTGTTGTACGCGCCGCCTCTGTCAAGTCCGAGAAAAAGTATATTGTAGAAATAGTTTAAACATGGATTACTTTCGTATTGCCCAAATACTCCGACCCCATGGCATAAAGGGAGAGGTCAAGGTCTATCCGCTGACGGATGATGTTTCACGCTTCAAGCGTCTGCGTGAGGCGTATGTGGAGCGCGCAGGGCAATACGAGACCGTAATCGTAGACGGCTCGAAGAATGTCTCCGACGCCGTCGTTTTGCATATCAAGGGCTGTGATACGCCGGAGGACGCGGAGAAGCTGCGCGGGCTTTATCTCTGTGTTGACAGGAGCCACGCGGTAAAGCTGCCCGCGGGGACGTATTTCATATCGGATATAATAGGGTGTGAAGTGACGTCCACGGATGGTATGGAGCTTGGCAGGGTTTCGGACGTTCTTGAAACGAACGCCAATGACGTCTATGTTATAGATGGCAGAAGGCGTCTACTGGTACCGGCATTGAAAAAGCTTCTCAGCAGTGTTGATATTGAGAATAAACATATTGTGCTGGATGCGGATGTGCTTTCTGAGGTGGGCTTGTATGAGGATTGATGTTCTTACGCTTTTTCCTGAGATGTTTGAAGGTGTTTTCCATACAAGTATGCTCGGTCGCGCCGAAAGCAAGGGCATACTCTCATTCCATACGCATGATATACGCGAGTATTCGCAGAACAAGCATCATAACACGGACGACTATGCCTTTGGCGGCGGAGCGGGTATGGTTATGATGGCTCAGCCCATATTCGATTGTATGGAAGCCGTGCTGAATGGTGAAAGTGCAAGGCGCATACTCATGACTCCGAGGGGAAGGACGCTGACTCCCGATATGGCAAGGGAGCTTGCCAAAGAGGAGAGGATAGTCATACTTGCGGGGCATTATGAGGGCCTCGACGAACGCATATCGGAATTGATCGACGATGAGATTTCAATAGGCGACTATGTGCTTACGGGAGGCGAGCTTCCTGCCATGGTGCTGGTTGACTGCCTTGCGAGATTCATTCCCGGTGTGCTTGGATGCAGCGAATCGGCTGAGGATGAGAGCTTCTCCAATGACGGTCTGCTGGAGTATCCGCAGTATACACGTCCTGCGGATTTCAGAGGAAGATTGGTTCCTGAGGTGCTTTTAAACGGCAACCATGCCGAGATCAACAAGTGGCGCAGACAGCAGTCCCTCCTCAAAACATTAAAGATGCGTCCGGAGCTTCTTGAAGGCGCCCGGCTTTCAAAGTCGGATGTGGAATTTCTGGAGCAGCATGGATATGCAAAACAGGAATAATGCGTTTTATACGCACATAATTAAATGAAGTATTACGGCATTGCCGAAACATGAAAGGTATTTTGAATATGTTCAGTCTTTTTAATCCCGCAGTATTGGCAAGTCTGGTATCCTGCGGAGGCGCAGACACCGGTTCTGCATCCTCGGAAGCCGCGGCAAACGGAGGTATGGGCAGTTGGACTCTGATAATAATGCTTGTCCTTATGATAGGCTTGTTTTTTGTAATGTCCATTCCCCAGCGCAAGCGTGAAAAAAAGGTCAAGGAAATGCTTTCCGCTCTCAAGGCGGGTGATAGGGTTCGCACAATAGGCGGTATCTACGGCACGGTCACAAGCGTCAAGGATGACGTTGTCACAGTCAGCGTCGGCCCCGACAAGGTTCGCCTTGTTTTCGCAAGGGCGGCTATTGCCACCATTGAGGATGCTCCCGTTGAAACGACCATCGACGGCGAAGTAAAGGAAGTAAAATAAAAAACAGGCTCAATAAAAGGGCATTTCGGATTTTTCCGGGATGCCCTTTGTCACATCAATACGATTTATTCTTCTGTTTTGCACATTAACCTTGCGGCTTCGGCAACATGGCTCATCAGCACGCTTGTTGTCACTCCGCCTACTCCGCCGGGAACCGGCGTTATCGCGCTGACAATATCGGATACGGAATCGAAATCAACATCACCGACTATACGTCCCGCGGCATCGTCCCAGTTGATGCCGACATCCACGATTACCTGTTCATCACGAACGAAATCCTTCGTTACCATACGAGCGCATCCGGCGGCGGCGACTATTATATCAGCCTTCCTTGCCACTTCGGAGAGGTGCTTTGTTCTCGTATGGCAGATAGTTACGGTGGCGTTGCTTTTGAGGAGCATCATGGATACCGGCTTCCCGATGACAAGACTTCTACCGATAACGGTGACGTTCTTACCGCAAAGCTCTATTCCGTAATGGGACAAGAGTTCAAGCACCGCCTGAGCCGTGCAGGGAGGATATCCGAGGGGCTTTTGGGAATACACGCCCGCCATGCTTATATCGGTTATGCCGTCCATATCCTTGGCGGGATTAAGAGCGTTGCATACACGGGCTTCGTTGATATGCTTGGGAAGCGGCCTGAAAATCAGAACACCGTGAATGCCGGCATCGTTGTTAATATCCTGTATTGTCGATATGAGCTTTTCCTCGGATACATCGACGGGAAACACTCTCTTTACGACATCAACGCCAACCGTGGAAGCACGTTTTACAGCACCGTTCTCATATGTCAGGTCATCGGGCTTTTCGCCCACACGGATTATGCAGAGAGTAGGTATTACACCCTTTGAGCGCAGCTCGTTGACAAGTGAGCAGGTTCTGCTGTTGATGGATGAGGTTACATCAATTCCCTTTAAGATTTCAGCCATTTTACCCTCTTATTCAAGATTATTGCCGTTTGCAAGCATTATTCTCAGTATCTCCCGATCTGTTTCACGCATACCGTCCTTGCCGAGCCTGCCTATATTGGCGATGGTATTCTCGACGCCCTTTGAGATTATCCCGTCGCCGCCTTGGAATTCCATTCCGCGAACGTACATCTGATAACCGAGGATACCGGCATCCACAGCGGAGGCGATTTTAGCGGCACAGCTCGGCTTTGCACCGTCGCAGACGATGCCGCTGACAATGGCAAGCGAGTTGACGAGAGTGTGAGCGACAATATCATAACCTCCGCCAAGCAGATAGGCAATACCCGCTCCCGCGCCGCAGCCGGCGTTTACCGCCCCGCAGAAGGCGGACAGACGGCCTATCCATGTTTTCTGATGTATAGTGACGAGGTTTGATACGCAAAGGGCTCTTAAAAGCTTGTCTTCGCCGACGTCATATTCGCGTGCATACACGATAACGGGGAGGGATGCCGCCATGCCCTGATTGCCTGAGCCGGAAACGATTATAACGGGCATCTCACAGCCGCTCATTCGGGCGTCGGAGCCTGCCGCCGCCATTGCTTTAGCCCTTATTTTGACGTCATAGCCGTAGACATCGAGCAGAACACGGCCTATTCTTGCACCCCAGCTTCCGCGTATGCCCTCGTTTGCTATGGCGGTATTGTATTCTATCTGACGGTTCAAAACCTCCCTAACCTCGTCAAGATCGACCGTGTTGGCAAAATCCACTATGTCCTTAATCGTAAGCAAGCCCCTGTCCGTCAAGCCCTGCGATGAAAGCTCGATCTCAGGAGCCTTGAAGAGCGTTTCGCCATCCTTCTCTATCAGCACGACATTTGTATGATAATCCTTGATGCGCAGACGGCAATAGCTTTCTCCCCTGTACAGCTTGACGTCAATATCGAAAATGACCTCCGCCTCGGACGGATAAACTTTGATGGGAGTGTTCTTCAAAAATTCCTTGATGAGGGGCTTGACATCATCCGAGACATTTGCAAGCACTTCCAGTACACGATCGGATTCGCCGGCGACAATGCCCGCTGCGGCGGCAGCCTCAATGCCCTTTAAGGAACCTGTGTTGGGAACGATTACCGACTTGACGTTCTTGATGATGTTTCCGCTGACCCAGATATCCACCCTGTCAGGCATATCGCCCAAGACGGACCTTGCCTTGGCTGCCGCGAAAGCTATAGCTATTGGTTCGGTACATCCCATCGCGGGGACGAGTTCCTCTTTTAAGATGTCGATATATGCCCTGTATCTTGAATCGGTAGAAAGCATATGAGAACCTCCGTTTAATTAGTACACCTTATTATAAATCAGAGTAAGTCTTTTTTCAACATAAAAGGAAGAAGTTTTCGGCTTTGGTACCTTTTCATATGCTCCCTGTCTGCATACGCTGTAAAAGCAGTACGTTTGAAGATTAAAAAATACTCAAAAGCACGGTTGCTTATTGCCAAATAAACGCTGTATATGCTATAATAGACACATGCAGATAAAGGCACTTGTAAACCGAATAAAATACAGAAGTGACAGCGGATGGGCTGTCATAGATTTTGTTGACGAAACGAATATGCGGTTTGTCGGCGTAGGAGCTTTGCCCTCCGCGTATGAGGGTGAGAAGCTTGAGCTGACGGGGGATTGGACGGTACACAGAACCTATGGCAAACAGTTCTCCGTTAAGGAATACCAATCGGTCGCGCCTGATTCGGCTGAAACGGTTTTCAAATATCTTTCAAGCGGCTTAATAAGGGGTGTCGGAGTGCCGACAGCGAAGGCGATAATCGCCGAGTTTGGGGAGTCCGCGCTTGAGATTATCGAGAAGGAGCCCCAAAAACTACAGCGCATATCCGGAATAGGCGAGAAGAAATCCCGAATGATACATGATTCATTCATGGAAAAGCGGGATGTGCAGGAAATATTCATAGGAATGCAGGAGCTTGGATTCGGCATCAATCAGGCAAGCAGGATATATAAGCTGTATGGCGAGAACTGCGTGCAGGTCATAAAGGAGAACCCATACCGTCTTATTGCGGATTTTGAATCAATAGGCTTTAAAACCGCGGACAGGATAGCCAGAAACGCGGGCTTTGAATATGACTCTCCTTTCAGAATAAAGGCGGGTATACGGCATACGCTTATGGAAGCGAGGAATGACGGACACACCTGCCTTCCGCGAGAGCTGCTTGTTGAGAGGGCGGCGAATGAGACTCTCGGTGTGGATATAATCCCAACGGAAGTCCAGCTTGAAAGCATGATAGTCGCGGGGGAGCTTGTTGAAAAGAAGCTGGAGGACGACGATTATGTTTTCCTCTCATACATTCATTATCAGGAGATGCAGTCGGCTGTTGCGCTGATGGATATAGTGAACAACGCGAAGGTGCTTCCGCTTTTCGATTTTGACGGCGAGATAGACCGTCTTGAGCAAAAATTCGGAATAAAGCTCGATGGCAAGCAAAGACAGGCGGTCAAGGAGTCAATACAGGGCGGCAGCATCGTTATTACAGGCGGCCCCGGAACGGGAAAGACGACTATAATACGCTTTATTCTGGAGCTTATGGAAGGCATGAAGCTCAAAATAGAGCTTGCCGCTCCGACGGGAAGGGCTGCCAAAAGGATAACCGATACAACGGGCAGAGAGGCAAGGACGATACATCGGCTTCTTGAATACGGAGGCTTTGGCGAAGAGGATTTTGCAAGGGATGAAACCAACCCGATAGACGCCGACGTCATAATAATCGACGAGATGAGCATGGTCGATATATCGCTGTTCTATTCCATGCTCAAAGCTGTTGCCGACGGAACAAGGCTTATAATGGTGGGCGATTTCGACCAGCTTCCTTCGGTAGGAGCGGGCAATGTGCTTAGGGATATAATACTCTCAAACGCGCTTCCTGTCATAAGGCTGACGGACATATACCGTCAGGCGGGCAGAAGCATGATAGTTATAAACGCTCACAGGATAAATCATGGCATGGTTCCCGTGACGGATGACAATGAAACGGACTTTGTTTTTATCAGCCGCCCCGATATGGAGCGCGCGTTGAATACCGTAGTTGATATGTGCAAACAGTTTGCCCAAACGGGCTCCGGCGGAGATTTTCAGGTGCTTGCGCCGATGAAGGCGAACATACTTGGGGTAAACAATCTCAACTCGGTTCTTCAGCAGGTCATCAATCCTAAAACTGATGAGAAAAAAGAGCTGAATTACGGCGATACGGTGCTGCGTGAAGGCGACAGAGTAATGCAGACGAAGAACAATTACCTCTTGGAATGGAAACGAAAGAAGTTTGGAGCAGCGTCCGAGGAGGGCGTAGGCGTGTTTAACGGGGATATCGGAACCATAATGGATATCGACCGGAAACGCTCCGTTGTGAAGGTGCTTTTCGATGATGAGAGATTGGCTGAGTATGACCATGACAAGCTTGAGGAAATAGAACTTGCTTACGCAATATCCGTACACAAGAGCCAGGGAAGCGAGTTTTCAACGGTCATACTTCCGCTTGTTTACGGGCCTCCGATGCTGATGAACCGCAACATACTCTATACTGCCGTCACAAGGGCAAAGAACCATGTGTACATCGTGGGCTCGGCAAGGTGTGTCAGCGAAATGGTCAAGAATAATAATGGTATGAAGAGATACAGCGCGCTGAAATGCTTTCTTATGCAGCTTTCCTCCGACGATGTGGACGCCTGACAATGGGAATAAAGGAGATAATACGGAATCGGGGCTTTGCCGGGATTGCGGCATGGGACTTGAGATGTTCAATTCCGCACCGCCGATAGAAAACATTGAAGGATATACGGCTGCCTACATTTATAACGATGTTTCGGGAAGCATGGTTAAAAGGCTGAAATACAACAACGCAAGATACATAGCCAAGATACTTGCCGACGCTGTGAAAATATCCGAAGAATGGGATGTTGATGTGGTAGTGCCGATACCGCTTCACTATAAAAGACTTGCAAAAAGAGGCTATAATCAAAGCGAGCTTATTGCAAAGCATATAGCGGCGAGGCTTGGTTTGAAGCTTGATACGACGATGGTTGTCAGACGAATGAATACGAAGCAGCAGGCAAAGCTGACGGAGGCCGGCAGAAAACGCAATCTCAAAGATGCCTTTATAGCGGATGACAGATGCGGCGGCGTCAGCATTCTGCTGGTAGATGACGTTAGGACAACGGGAGCAACGCTGTCGGAGTGCGCCCGCGCATTGAAAAACTGTGGGTGCAGGAGCGTATATGCCGCGACGGTATGCTTCGCAAAGTATGAAAAGGGAGGCTCTGTGTGACAGAAATACAATACAGAAGGATGGTTGAAACGGACGTGGCTCGTGTTGCCGAGCTTGAAAAGATATGTTTCACAAGTCCTTGGAGCTATAACTCCCTCATGGGGGAGTTAAAGAACGACGTCGCCTATTACGCGGTTGCGGTTGACGGCGATGAGGTTTGCGGCTATGCGGGTATATGGGTCATGCTTGATGAGGCGCATATGACTAATATAGGCGTTGAGCCCTCACACCGCAACAAAGGCATAGCGAGAAATCTGATACTGCACCTGATGAAAGAAGCGCTGAAAAAAGGCGCGGAGAGAATGACGCTTGAGGTGCGTGAGAACAATCATACCGCCCAAAGGTTGTACGCTTCATTGGGGTTCGCGTATGCGGGAACGCGAAAGAGGTATTATTCCGATACGGGTGAAAACGCCCTGATACTCTGGAACGACTGTATTATTGAGACATATGAAAAAAACTGCGGACAAAGCGGTTTTAATCCATTTGAGGAGGATAATAAAAATGCTTAAACAGAACTTTAATGCAAAGAATGCCCCTGAGGCCATCGGCCCCTATTGTCATGCCGTGACGGTTGGCAAGATGATATTCACATCAGGTCAGCTCGGCATCAATCCGGAAACCGGAAAGCTTGCCGAGGGTGTTGAGGCGCAGGCAATACAGGCGATAAACAATCTCAAGGCGATACTTGAGGAAGCCGGCTCCGGTCTTGACTGCCTTGTAAAGACCACGGTTTTCGTTAAGAATATGTCAGATTTCCCGCAGATAAACAAGCTGTACGGAATGCTCATACCCCAGCCCCATCCCGCGAGGAGCTGTGTTGAGGTCGCGGCTCTGCCTGCAGGAGGTCTTGTCGAGATAGAGGCAATGGCTGTAATGCGTGTTTGAGGAGCATGATCCGAATAGAATAATCAATTTCCGACCGCTTTTTATCGCAGCGGTTGGATTTGTATTGGGCATTTATGCGTTCGAAACATTGCGTAATCTTGATGTTTCATACACGCTGTATATTGTCCTCTCGGTAGCTTTGCTGCTTATTGTGTTCTCGCTTGGCACATACGCCGTTATCAGGGGCGTAAAGACCCCGCTGATATTTGCAGGCTTCTTCGTACTGGCAGTTATCCGAATGGCGGTCATTCCGCAGTATGGTTCATACAATGGGGATTGTCTTATGACGGGCATAGTGGATGACATA
This sequence comes from uncultured Eubacteriales bacterium, assembly GCA_902787375.1. Classification (GTDB taxonomy): domain Bacteria; phylum Bacillota; class Clostridia; order Christensenellales; family CAG-138; genus UBA3857. The sequence continues at coordinate 31,741 of CADAGD010000013.1, read as the reverse complement.
CCCAAACCCGGCATAGTGATACTGAGCGATGTCGGCATAAACAACGCTCAAGTGCCATGCAAAGTAAAGCTCAGCGTAAAGTCGGATGGCGGCTGCCCGAATGTGGGGGACAGAATTGCCTTCAATGGCAGCGTTAAGCTGCCCGCGGCGCGGTTCAACTCATATGATGAGAGGCTTAATCTGCTTGCCGACGGCATTGGGCTTAAAGCTGAGTGCGAGTATTGGAAACTGCTGTCGAGCGACAATCTGCCCGTAAGACAGGGCGCGATTACATTGAGGGAGTTTTTCAACGAGCGCATTGAGCTTATATTCGGAAAGAACTCATCCATTGTATCGGGTTTTCTGCTTGGCGAAAAAGTGAAGGTTGACAAGGAGGATTTGGAGAGCTTGCGGGAAACGGGGACGGCACATCTGCTTTCGCTGTCCGGCTTTCATGTAGGGCTTTTGACGGCAATGCTTTTTGCAGTCCTGCCCAAGCGTTTTCCATGGCTCAGATTGGTAATCACGGGAGCTTTTCTTCTGATGTACTGTGCCGTCGCCGCGTTCTCTGCATCCATAGTAAGAGCGTCCATTATGTGCATTTGCCTTGTTCTGTCCGAAGTGACGGAGCGAAGAAGGGATGCGCTTTCATCCCTTTCGCTTGCCCTGCTTATTATACTCATGTTTTCCCCGTATAAGCTTTTCTCCGTTGGATTTAAACTGTCATTTGCCGCGACGCTTGGCATAATTCTGACGGCGAGCGCGGGTAGTGCGAAAACAAAGAGCCTTCTGCTGAACAGAATCCTGAATACCGTATTGGTCACATTCGGAGCAACTGCCGCGACGAGCATAATAAGCGCGAGGTATTTCGGAGTTTTCAATACATACGGTATACTTGCAAATCTTATTGCCGTACCGGCTTTTTCAATCGCCATTGTGTTCAGCTTCATCCTTCTGATAGTCGGCATACCGTTTCCGGAGCTTAGTGGATATTTGGCTTGGATTCCAAACCGACTTATTGACGGAGCGTTAACCGTGCTTGACAGCATAAGAAGCCTTCCGCATGCGCAGATAGAAACATTCACGCCGTCCGTGCTGACAGGCGTCCTTATGCTTCTGTTGATGTTCAGCGTTTCAGGATATGTGCTAAGACCGCTGAAGGCGCGTATGAAGATCGGCATGGCGGTATTTTTCCTGTTTACAACAAGTATTATTGCGGATATAATCAGATTATGAACCATTCGGATTTTTTTAAATTAATTAAGCAAGGCTTGCCATCGCGTGCGTTTGTTCTGCATGGCGATGAGGAGTATGTCAAGGAACGGGCGATAAATGAGATCGTCAATTCGGTTGATGAGGATTTACGTCCTTTTAATGTGACGGAGCTTGAGAAGCCGACGCCCCAAGTGCTATCGGAAGCATGTATGACACTTCCGCTGTTTTCAGACAAGCGATTTGTGATCTGCTATGAGCTTGCGGACGGAATCGAAGTGCCAAAGTATATGGAATGCCTGAGCAACATACCCGATGAAACCGTATTGCTGCTCGTATTCAAGGGCAAGCTGGCGGCAAACAGCGCGATATTGAAGCTTGCTGCCAAGAACGGTTCCGACGTCCTGTTTGATACGCTTTCACAGGAGGAGTGTATCAGATGGTGCGTTAAACATACCGGCGAGGCAGGAGTGCTTATGACGGCTGATGTTGCAAGGATCTTTGTCGGAACAGTCGGAACGGACATGGCAAATCTCGTCAGCGAAACGGATAAGCTCATAGATTATGTCGGAAGCGGAAGCACCGTATCGGCACAGGATATTTCGGTATGCACGAGGGCGGCTCTGGACGTCAGGATATTCGATATGCTGGATATGTTCACATACGGAAAAGAAGGGGATGGAATAGTCGCACTCCACTCGTTGATTGACGAGGGCAATGAGCCTATGAGCATTGCCGCATTCCTTGCGGGGCGATTCAAGATAATACTTGAGGCAAGAAGGGGTATTGACGCTAAGCTGAATAAGCGTGATACCGTCGCCCGAATGGATGGAAACAGATATGCGAATGAAAAGGCATTTGACGCCGCGAGAATGTTCACTCAGGGCGAGCTGCTAAATCTCATATCGGAGCTTTCGGATACCTCATATATGCGCATCAGCGGAACATTTAAAGAAGAGAAGTATCTTGAAATGGTGCTTTTAAAGCACAACTGGCGAAAGAACCCTGTTTGATGATTAACCAAAACACCAAAAGGTCGATATTGCTATCGACCTTTTCAATCAGTGGGTAAATCAAAACGATAAACCTTATTTGGCAGCAAGCTTCTTGGCAAGCTGAGCCTTTTTACGATTGGCGACGTTCTTATGAATAACGCCCTTAGCGGCAGCCTTATCCGCCATGCTGACTGCATTGGTATATGTCTCGTTTACGAGAGCTTCATCGCCAGACTCCAACGCCTTGTCAAACTTTTTAACAGCGGTCTTATATTGGGAAGTAGCAATGCGGTTACGCAGATTCTGCTTCTCAGTGATCTTAACACGCTTGATAGCTGACTTAATGTTTGCCAAATCGGTTCAACTCCTATACAAATCTCGAACAGAGATATTGTATCACTTTTCGAGAGTTATTGCAAGTGATTTTTCAATATATTGCGCGGTTGACCGATATATATTTTCGAGGTTTGCGGATAATAGGTTTAGACAGATATAAAGGAGATTTTTATATGGGACTTTATACCGATCTTGCGTGCGAGGCAAGAGAACTGAACCCCAATATAGAGGGCGTTTCGGAAGAAAAAGAGGACTATGAGGATATAAGCATAACGAGAATCAGGATTGATTCGGAACAAGCCGCGAATCAGCTTGGGAAAAGGCTGGGCAGTTATGTAACACTCGACGCTCCTAGGCTCATCGACAGACCGCTTGACCTATTCGAAAGCATGTCCGAAAGGCTTGCTGATGAGCTTCGTCGGCTTATGAGCGGTGTTTCAGATGAAGCGAATGTGGTTATAGTAGGACTTGGCAATAGGGATGTAACGCCGGATTCGCTTGGGCCGAGGGTAGCGGAGCGTATATACGTTACGCGCCATGTAAAACAATACATCCCGGAGGCGTTTGAGTATCCGATAATGTCGGTCGCGTCGGTGGCTCCAGGCGTGCTTGGCTCAACAGGCGTTGAAACGTATGAGCTTATAAAGGGCATGACTGACAGAATAAAGCCCGATATTATAATTGCCATAGACTCCTTGGCGTCAAGACGCGCTTCAAGGATAAGCACGACAATACAGCTATCCGACGCCGGAATAGATCCGGGTTCGGGTGTTGGAAACATCAGGGTTGGGCTGAACAGGGACAGTCTTGAGATACCCGTAATCGCAATAGGCGTGCCGATGGTGGTATATGCTTCCACAATAACTCAGGACACAATATCAATGATAGCCGATGAAACGGGCTTGCATGGCGATGAGGAGAAGCTGAAGCAGCTTGCCGCCAAGGTCATAACCGAGCATATGGACGGCATGGTGGTGACTCCGAAGGACATTGACAGCATAATAGAGGATATGTCGGGTATCGTGGCAAAGGGAATCAATAAGGCGCTCTTTGGGGAGCATTTTGAGGATGTTCATATGCTTATCGCCTGAAAAAAACATCAGCAGGCATTCACGCATGGAACTGCCTGCTGGGGTGCATACTATCAACTGTAAGGAATTGTTTATGGACGCAAAGGAGGATAACGCCATGACACAATACAACAAGATCACCGCGCTATACTCCCGCCTTTCAGTTGGTGACGAGGACAGGGACGGCGGCGATAGCAACAGCATAGTCATCCAAAAGGCTTTTTTAGAGAGGTACGCAAGACAGGAAAAGCTGACGAACATCCGTCACTATATCGACGACGATGAAAGCGGCAGATTCTTTGACCGCTCTGCCTATGTGCGAATGATGGACGATGTGGAAAGCGGAAAAATCGGCATAATGAACGGCAAGACAAGTATTCCCCTAAAGGCATGGAAAGCGGAGCGCGACAAACTGAACGGCGAGAAGAAAGAGCTAACCCGCCGGTATTATGCGCTCAAAGATGAGGTCAAAGAAGTGGAGCAAATCCGCAGGAATGTTTACAGTATCTTGCGGGAAGAAAACGGCAGAGAGCAGCCGACAAGGAAGCATGAGCATGAACGGTAAAAAAGAACAACGGCGGGATAATAGCACTATCCCGCCGGTCGTGTTTTATGGTTGAATACAGTCCGACAAACTGGAATTTGTGCTATGCAAATTGTTCTCCAACCCATCTAACTCGACGCTCCATACATTTATGTAAAAGCTCACTATTTAACGCATCTTCAAAACCATGACATGCGGCCTTTACTTCATAAAGTTCCACGTTAACATTTTCCTTCTTCAGCCGGTTAGCAAATTCAATTCCCTCATCATGTAAACAATCAAATTCAGCAACCTCAATATATGTATTAGGAAAACCCATTAATGATTCTGCTTCCATTGGTGATGCATATTTTATTTGTTCGTTTGTATATTCATTTAAATAAGTTTTCCAAAACATCTTATTTCGATGGGAGTCCCATACTGGTGTATCTGTATATTTCTCCATTGATGCCGTATTCATACGCCTATCTAAAACTGGATAAATCAATAGATTGCCTTTAGGACAGGGGATATTTCTGTCTTTTGCCATCATTGTTACTGCCACAGAAATATTTGCACCTGCACTATCTCCCGCCAATACAACCTTATTCTTACTAATCCCTAATATATCAGCATTATCTAAAACCCACTTGTAGGTTTCAAAACAGTCTTCAATTGCAACTGGAAATTTATACTTTGGTAGCAAACGATAATCGGCAAAGACCACCTTACATCCAACTTTTTTTGCATACCATTTAGCTATTTGATAATGCGTTTTTGATGCCCTCAGCAAAAAGCCACCACCATGATAAAAAACAATGCACGGCGATTCATTATAACCATTCTTAGGTTCAATCAAAAATGTTTTTAGATTTGCACCACCATATCCCGGAATATAACACTTTTTTACGAAAACATCATCATCTGATTTACATGTATACATCTGAAGGAATGTATTCACTACGGGATATAAAAATATTTTGGATGGAGCTTTTTTTCTTCCCATTTTGGAAAGTTCCTTGTTTAAATAGTATTTCATAACATGCTCCCCACAAATCCCGATTTGATAAACGCAATCATAGTATAGCAAAAAAATGTGAACAGTTCTACCGTTCGATAAAAGGCAATCGTCAATAAAACAGAAAAAACACTTGACAAAACGCTTCATGAAATATGCTCAATTCATGTTAACTGTATTCCTTGTCGGGAGTGACATAAACCGTATGCTGATGAGTGTAGATAACCATACCCGGCTTTGCGCCGCTTGGCTTCTTCACATACTTGACAAGCGTATAGTCAACGGGTACATTGGCGGAGCCTCTTGCCTTTGAATAATACGCGGCAAGCATAGCGGCCTCATAGAGCGTACCGTCGGGTATGGGAGCTTCGCTTCTTATTATGACATGGGAGCCGTGTATGTCCTTGACATGGAGCCATGTATCATTCGGGGAGGCGATGCTTGTTGTAAGCTTGTCATTCTGACGGTTGTTCTTGCCGACAAATATCTTGATGCCGTCCTTGGACGTATAGCTGTAAGGCTTGGAGGGCGGCAGCTTTACTGATGCGGCAGTACGTCCGTTTTTATTTTTCTTAGCCTGAGTATCCTTAACATATCCTGCCGAAACAAGCTCCTGCCGAATCTCGTTCAGCTCGGATTCGCCATCACAGCATGAGAGCGTGTAGAGAATATCATCAAGGTATGCAAGCTCATCCGTGACGGTTTTCTGCATCTCAAGAGCGTGTTCGCGGGCAAGCTTGGCTTTTCTGTATCTGCTGTAATACTTCTGGGCGTTGTCCGCGGCGGACAGCATCGGGTTAAGCGGAATCTCCATAAGCTCAGGAGGGTCTGTATAATAATTGCTGAGAGCAACGGAAGAGACTCTCTGGGGTATAGAATAAAGATTTGCGGTTATAAGCTCTCCGTAGAGGCGAAGCTTTTCGTTTTCCTCCTCGCTTGATATGGCGTCCGAGAATATCAGGAGCTTTTTTTCAAGCTTGGATATGGCGTTTTTTACAACATGCTCATACGACGAAGTGCGACGCCGTATGCTTTCCTCGACAGCGCGGCTCCTGTAAAACTCTGAAACTGCCTCCGACATGGAGGCGAATGCTGCATACTCGGAGTCGTCAGCGGGAAGGAAGGGAAGTGTGCATATTGATCTGCCGTCGGCTCTTATAATGCAGGACTTGAAATGCCCGGCGGAAAAATCATTGTAGAAGCTTACAAGCCTTTCGGAAAGCACCCGTGAACCGCAATCGGGGTATCCGAGTGAAGCCAAAAGCCTTTTGGCGACAGCGGGAGACAGTCCGTAAAAATATTCGGATAGAGCGGCTTCGGGCTTTACTGCCGATACAATTACGCTTTCAAACTCCGTGGCGGATGCTTCGCATGGGTTATGCTTGACCCTGGAGGGGGGGTACTCGTACTTTAATTTGGGAAGTACAAGCCTTGCTGATGAAACGGAGGGAGTTACCCTGCAAATGGCGTCCATAACAAAACCGTTTTCATCAACAAGTATTATATTTGAATGCCTGCCCATTATCTCGCATATGAGGCGCAGCTTGATTACATCGCGCAGCTCGGAGTACGTTTCGAACTCAAGCTCCACAAGCCTGTCCATGTTGGGCTGACTTATGCCGGAAATATGCGCTCCTGTCAGGTATTTGCGCAGCAGCATAAGAAATGTCGGAGCCTCGGCGGGAGAAGCTTTTTTTTCGTCGCAGAGGCATATGCGGCAGTTTTCAGGTGAAGCCGAAACAAGCAAGCGGCTTGAGCCGCTTGCTGTGTGAATTGATATGAGAAGCTCATCCCTTTCGGGCTGCTGAACCTTTTCTATACGGCCGCCGATCAAGCATTTCAGCTCATGAACGACCGCGGATAATGATAGTCCGTCCATTAAACGATCCTGTTGCGGAGAATACCAATGCCCTCTATTTCGACCTCGACCGTATCACCGCGCTGCATCGAACCGATTCCGGCAGGGGTTCCGGTTGCGATAATATCACCGGGAAGGAGGGTCATGCACTCGGTTATGTAGCACACAAGCTTGTCTATATCATGCGTCATGCAGTCTATTGTCGAATGCTGACGCACCTCGCCGTTCAAGCGCGTTTCGATAGCCGAGTGCGAGGGATCGAGCTCGGTTTCAATATGAGGGCCGATGGGGCAGAATGTATCAAATCCTTTGCCGCGTGTCCATTGAGAAACGGCCTTCTGAATATCCCTTGCCGTGACGTCATTCAAGCAGGTATAACCGAATATGACGTCGGCGGAATGCCCCTTCTCGACCGCGTGGCATTTTTTGCCTATTACAACGCCAAGCTCACCCTCATAATCAAGACGATGGCTTATCGTGGGATAAACAACGTCGTCGCCGTTGCCGACTATGCAGGTGTTCGGCTTTATGAAGAGCAGGGGCTCTTCGGGCTGACCCTCGCCCATCTCGTCGGCGTGAGCGCGATAGTTCTTGCCGACGGCAACTATCTTGGTCGGCTCGGCAGGGGGGAGCAGCGTCACTTCCTCAAGACGGTATGTCCTCCCGTCTTCTTCAATGCCGTCATATGGCGCATGGCTCAGCCGCTTGACGGTAAGCCCGTCAAGTATGGCATAAAAGACTTCGCTGTCGGCTTTTGCTCTTATTATCTTCATGCTTGTAAGCTTTCCTCTGTTTAAGTAAATGGTTTTGGTTATTGAGCCGACGTGCCTGTTTCCGGCAGACACTCAGCCTTGAGTACATATTTGGGCGCGGCTTCCTTGCGGATGGACTCGGCGGTAATAACCACCTTTTCAACATCGCTCCTTGAGGGCAGCTCATACATCACGGGCAGCATTATGTCCTCAAGTATGGCACGGAGTCCCCTTGCGCCCGTATTTCTTGCTATGGAGATCTTGGCGACCTCAAGCAGAGCGTCACGCTCGATTTCAAGCTGGACGCCGTCCATTTCAAACAGACGCGCATACTGCTTTGAAAGAGCGTTCTTCGGCTCGGTCAGTATTTTAAGCATGGCTTCCTCGTCGAGCTGCTCAAGGGTTACGATTATCGGCACACGACCGATGAATTCGGGTATAAGACCGAATTTGAGCAGGTCTTCGGGAAGTATGTTTTTTAAAATCTCGCCGATGTCCATATCGGTATTGGAAACCACATCCGCGCCGAAGCCCATCGTCTTTTTGCCGATGCGCTTTTTGATTATGTCCTCGATACCTGCAAATGCGCCGCCGCATATGAACAGCACGTTTGTTGTATCGAACTGTATGAACTCCTGATGCGGATGCTTCCTGCCGCCCTGCGGGGGGACGGAAGCAACGGTTCCCTCAAGTATTTTAAGGAGCGCCTGCTGAACGCCCTCGCCGGAAACATCGCGTGTGATGGAGGGGTTCTCGGATTTCCTTGCGATCTTGTCTATTTCATCAATATAGATAATGCCCTTCTGAGCGCGCTCGACGTCGTAATCCGCCGCCTGCAAGAGCTTCAGAAGTATGTTTTCAACATCTTCACCGACATAGCCTGCCTCTGTAAGAGAGGTGGCGTCAGCGACGGCAAAGGGAACTTTAAGTATCCTTGCAAGGGTTTCCGCAAGGAGTGTTTTACCGCATCCGGTCGGGCCGAGCATGACGATATTGCTCTTGGAAAGCTCAACGTCGTCCGCTTTGGGTTCCGCCATTATGCGCTTATAATGGTTATAAACCGCTACGGCAAGGGCTTTTTTCGCATGCTCCTGACCGATAACGTAATCATTGAGAACGGCAACGATATCGGCGGGCTTGGGAAGCTCCGATATTTCGGTTTCCTCGACCTCGTCGTCATTGTCGATTATCTCCTGACAAAGCTCAATGCAATCGCTGCAAATAAAGACGCCGGGCCCCGCGACGATGCGCTTGACCTGTTCCTGCGTCTTGCCGCAGAAAGAGCATTTTACCGTGGAATTGTCATCATATCTTGACATCTGTTTCTCCTGGATAATTTGATTTTTCCTTACCTTCTGGGAGCAACGATCTCATCAATAAGACCGAACTTGAGGGCTTCCTCAGCGGAGAGGAAATTGTCGCGCTCGGTTGCATCCTCTATAACGGAGAGCGGCTGACCTGTACGTTCCGAAAGAATCTCATTCAGCTTTTGGCGTGTCTTTATAATGTGGTCGGCATGTATCTTGACATCGCTCGCCTGACCGTATGCGCCGCCGAGAGGCTGATGGATCATTATTTCACTATTGGGGAGGGCTTTGCGCTTTCCCTTTGCGCCTGCGGCAAGCAGGAACGCACCCATTGAAGCCGCAAGACCGACGCAAATGGTGCAGACCTCACACTTGAGATAGCGTATCGTGTCATAAATGGCAAGACCCGCCGAAACAGACCCGCCTGGGCTGTTGATATAAAGGAATATGTCCTTATCGGGATCGTCGGCTTCAAGGAAAAGAAGCTGAGCGATTATGAGGTTTGCCTCATCATCGGTTACCTCGGAGCCTAAAAAGAGTATGCGATCCTTGAGCAAGCGTGAATAAATATCATAGGAGCGTTCGCCCTTGTTTGTCTGCTCAACGACTATGGGTACCAAACTCATTATTGATTATTCTCCTCTTTTTTTGTTATGACCGCGCTGTCCTTTATTATGCGGACGACTGCCTCATAGAGAGCTGTCTGAGCATATTTCTTGCGGTTTTCGGGAAGAAGCTCCTCAGCTATCTTCTCGGCTGTCCAGCCCTTTGAACGCTCGGCGTAGGAGTTGACGGCAGCCTCGTAATCGGCGTCGGTGGGCTCAAGCTTTTCGGCGTCGATAATGCCCTGAATGACGGTGCGGGCCTTTATCTGGTCGGCAGCCATCTTGTGATAACGCTCATGGAGGTCTTCAACGGTCGTTCCCATGTACTTGGCGTAATCCTCGAACTTCAGGCCGATGTCGGCAAGCTGATGCTCAAGGGAGTGGATCTCGGCGTGAGCCTCTGCTGAAATGATGTCGGGATGGACTTCGACCTTTGCGTTGTCGATTGCTTTCTGCATAACGGCGGACTCGATGGCAACGGCGCGATCCTTCTCGGCCTGAATACCAAGCTCGCGCCTGATGTCGGCCTTCAGCTCATCAAGGGTATCAAACTCGGAGGTCTCGGAAGCGAACTCATCGTTCAGTTCGGGAAGCTCCTCATAGGAAAGCTCATGGAGCTTTACCTTGAATACGGCGGGCTTGCCCTTGAGGTTTTCAGCCTGATAATCCTCAGGGAATGTTACGTTTACATCCCTCTCCTCACCGATGGTCATACCTACCATCTGTTCTTCGAATCCGGGAATGAACTGATGTGAGCCGATTACCATTGTGTACTTCTCCGCAGTACCGCCTTCGAACTGCTCACCGTCACAGAAGCCGGCGAAATCGAATACGGCGGTGTCGCCAAGCTCAAGAGGACGCTCGACGGAAACCATGCGAGCCTGCTCGTGACGACGCTTGTCAAGCTCGGCATCGACCATCTCGTCCGTAACATTATACTCCTGAACGGGTATTTCTATACCCTTATACTGGCCAAGCTCAACTGTGGGCTCGGTTACGATAGTTGCTTCGATTTCACAACCGTCCGTCTCGGAATAGCTCAGAACACTGTATTCGGGAGCGAGAGCGGGCAGTATTTTGTTCTCGGCTACTGCGTCGGCACAGGCCTTTTCGACAGCCATATCAAGCTCCTTATCCCAGAAAGCGGCGTCGCCGTACTGCCTCTCAATCATCCTGCGGGGAGCCTTGCCGTTGCGGAAGCCGGGCATTGCGTACTTGGAGCCGATACGGTGATAGGCGGCGTTGAGGGCCTTTGTGTATTCCTCGGCAGAGAGCTTGAATGTCAGTTTGACCTTGCCGTTTTCAATAGTTGTGATTTCAGACATATATTCCTCCGTAAACAGGCGTTTGCCTTTTTTTAATAGATTCTTTAAGAGCCTATATCAGCCCCATATCATACTATTCTACCATAAATGTTCATGGTTGTAAACATTAAAACAGGGATTTCAACAATATATGACCGCAAAAGGGCTGATTTATGCAAAAAGGAGGTTCACAAATCGGCTTCAGCATGATAAAATTAAGCGGTTAAGTATGAAAAGGAGCTTGTGCGTTTTCGCCTGACAATATGATAGTTACGGAATTGATAGAGAAAAAAAGGGACGGACACTCCCTCACATATGATGAGATAAAATTCCTTGTTGACGGACTTGTCAACGGCAGCGTTCAGGATTGCCAGATGTCCGCGTGGATGATGGCGGTCTGCATAAGGGGAATGACGGGGAAGGAAACCGCCGATTTGACGACAGCCATGATGGAATCGGGCGACACGGTCGATTTATCCGATCTGCCCGGAGTGAAGGTCGATAAGCATTCGACGGGCGGCGTTGGAGATACATCGACGCTTGTCGTCGCGCCCCTTGTCGCCGCCTGCGGAGGAACGGTTGCCAAGATGAGCGGCAGGGGACTTGCCCATTCGGGAGGAACGCTTGACAAGCTTGAGGCTGTGCCGGGAGTTTGCGTTGAACAGCCATTGGAACGGTTCAAGAGCATAGTAAAGAAAACGGGCGTCGCTGTCATCGGTCAGTCCGCCGATCTTGTGCCTGCCGATAAAATAATGTACTCCCTGCGTGATATAACGGGTACGGTGCGGAGCATACCTCTTATAGCCTCAAGCATAATGAGCAAAAAGCTTGCGGCAGGCGCGGACGCAATAGTGCTTGACGTCAAGACGGGCAACGGAGCCTTTATGGAAACGCTTGAAGACGCCCGAAAGCTCGCAAGACAGATGGTGGACATTGGCGGCAGTCTCGGAAGAAAAACGGTAGCCGTTATTACCGACATGAATAATCCGCTCGGCATGGCGATAGGAAACGGTCTTGAGATGAAGGAAGCCATTGACGTGCTTTCCGGAAGCATTCCCGCGGACGATCCTCTGGTTGAGGTATGCCTTACGCTTGGAGAACACATGCTTGTCCTGTCGGGCATTGCCGAAAACAGGTCAAAGGCGCGGGAAATGCTGGTCGATGCGCTTGCTTCGGGCAAAGGGTTGGAAAAGCTCAAGCTTATGATAGCCGCTCTCGGAGGGGATACGACCTATATCGAGCATCCTGAGAAGCTTGTGCGCGTTGACAGAATATTACCCGTATGCGCTGAAAGCGATGGGTTTATAAGCTTTATTGATTCCAAAAGGCTCGGAACCTCCGCCGCGCTCCTCGGAGCGGGAAGATTCAAAAAGGGCGATAGTGTCGATCCCGCGGTGGGCATTCTGATGAAAAAGCGTTACGGTGAAAAGGTGATGCGGAATGAATGCATTGCGGAGCTGTATGTCAATAATGATGAGCGACTTGACGAGGTGCTTTCAATGGTAAAACAGGCGATTGTCATTTCCGATAATCAGCCTGAAAGCATCCCTCTTATATATGATGTGATTGAGTAAAGGTGAAAAGAGTTGAAAACATCGGATTTTTATTACGACCTCCCGCAGGAGCTTATAGCCCAATCTCCCGCCGACAGGAGGGATATGGCAAGGATGCTTGTCTATAACATGGAAACGGGTGTTATAGAGGACAGGATCTTTCATGATATAATCGAATATTTAAAGCCCGGCGACGTCCTTGTCAGGAACGTCACGAAGGTAATACCGGCAAGGCTTTACGCGACGAGGGATGAAACCGGCGGCGCGATGGAATTTTTGCTGCTGAGAAGGATAAATGAAACCGATTGGGAATGCCTTGTCAAGCCCGGAAGAAGGGCAAGACCGGGAAGGACGTTCACGGTCAACTCGGAGCTTTCCGTAACCGTTCTTGAGCAGCTTGAGGACGGTAACCGCATAGTCAGGCTGAACTATGACGGCATATTCGAAGAAGTTCTGGACAGGGCGGGAGAGATGCCCCTTCCGCCGTATATAACGGAAAAGCTCAAGGATAAGAGCCGCTATCAGACGGTTTACGCCAAACAGGACGGCTCGGCGGCGGCTCCGACGGCAGGACTTCACTTCACGGATGAGCTGCTTGAAGCCATCAGGCAAAAAGGGATTCTTATAGCGGATGTGCTGCTCCACGTCGGACTTGGAACATTCAGACCTGTTTCGGCCGAGAATGTCGAGGAGCATCATATGCACTCGGAGTTTTATCAGGTGACTCCTGAAGCGGCGGATATGATAAACAACGCGAGGGCGAACGGGGGAAGGATAATATCGGTCGGCACTACGGGCTGCCGCACTCTCGAATCGGCTTCCGATGAAAACGGTATCGTTCACGCGGGAAGCGGCTGGACAAGCATTTTTATTACACCGGGATATAAGTTCAAGGCGGTAGATGCGCTGATAACCAATTTCCATCTGCCCGAATCTACGCTACTCATGCTTATAAGCGCGTTTACATCGCGTGAAGAAGTGATGCGCATTTACAAACATGCCGTTGAGGAACGGTACAGATTTTTCAGCTTTGGCGACGCAACATTGTTTATATGATTGGCGGGGCAGGAGCGGCTTAGCAAAACTCAACGCCTGATTGAAAAGGATTGAAAATATGGAAGAAATAAAGAACAATGTACCTGTAACATATGAGCTTATAAAGACCTGCAAGCAGACGGGGGCAAGGCTTGGCATACTGCACACGCCGCACGGTGATGTAGAAACACCGACATATATGTGCGTTGGAACACAGGCTACGGTGAAAGCCATACTTCCGCGCGACCTTGAGGAGATAGGCGCGGGTGTTGTGCTGTCCAACACATATCATCTCTATTTAAGACCGGGGCATGAGCTTGTGAAAAAGGCGGGAGGACTCCATGAGTTTTCGCAGTGGCATGGACCGATGCTCACTGACAGCGGAGGATTTCAGGTTTTTTCACTCGCGTCGATGAACAAGATAAAGGAGGACGGAGTTGAATTCCGCTCCCATATAGATGGCAGCAGGCATTTCTTCACACCCGAAAAGGTTATGGAGATAGAGGAGGCACTTGGCGCGGATATTGCCATGGCATTCGATGAATGCGCACCTGCCGGATGCTCATATGATTACACCGTCAAGGCAATGGACAGAACCCATCGCTGGGCGGAAAGGTGCGGGAAAGCTCATACGAGGCAGGATCAGGCATTATTTGGAATCATACAGGGCGGAATGTTTGGAGATCTGCGTATCGAAAGCACAAAGGCACTCACACAGATGGATTTTCCCGGTTACGGAATAGGCGGCCTGTCCGTGGGTGAACCGAAGCCCGTCATGTATGAGATGCTTGATACGATACGTCCATACCTGCCTGAGAACAAGCCGCACTATCTCATGGGCGTGGGAAGCCCTGACTGCCTTGTGGAAGGCTCGATGCGCGGCATAGATATGTTCGATTGTGTAATGCAGACAAGAACTGCAAGAAACGCTCTCGCGATGACGTTCGAAGGGAAGAAGAGCCTTAAACAGCTTCAGTATGAGGAGGACTTCCGTCCTATCGAGGAGGGCTGCGACTGCTATGCCTGCCGACATTTCACAAGGGCATACATAAGGCATCTGATAAAGGCGAATGAGATACTTGCCGCTCAGCTTATAACCATACATAATCTCAGGTTCAGCTACAGGCTGATGGAGGGGATACGCAATGCCATACGCGAGGACGCGCTTATGGATTACAGGAACGAGCTTGTTCTGAGGGGGACGTTCAACTGATGAGTGAAACCAAAAGCCTTGAATTAAACGCGCTTTCGGAAGCGGATATGTATGAGGTTGGCAGGAGTATTGGAAATTTGCTTGACGGACATGCTTTTATTGCCATGTTCGGTGATCTCGGCGCGGGCAAGACGACGCTGACAAAGGGCATTGCGGAGGCACTTGGGATACACGATATTCTGAGTCCCACATTTACGATAGTCAGGCATCACGAGGGCAGGCTTGCGCTTGACCATTTCGATGCCTACAGGATAGAGAGTGTTGACGAATTGTACGCAATAGGTTTCGATGATTACCTTTCAGGCGACGGGGTCATAGTCATGGAATGGTGCGAAAACGTGCCTGATGCTCTGCCGCAGGAGCGGCTTGAGGTTCATATCGAGGGAAGCGGCGGCGAGCCGAGAAATATGGAGCTTGTCGCGTTTGGAAGCAAATACTTTAAAATATTAGAGGTGCTGTCAAAATGTTGATGCTGGGGATATCGACCTCGTCCAAGAATCCGTCCGTTGCTGTCATGGAGGACGGAAAAATATTGAACTGTATGGTGGATAAAAGCGGGAAATCTCATTCGGCTACGCTGATGACGCTCATTGAAGCAAGCCTTAACGCGGCTGACGCTTCAATAAAAGACGTTGGCTGCATCGCGGTAGATGTGGGGCCGGGTTCGTTTACCGGCGTCCGAATAGGCGTATCATGTGCCAATGCTCTTGCGTACTCGCTTGGAGTGGGAGTTATACCCGTATGCTCGCTTGCCGCTCTGCGCAACAGAATCCCGGAAAAAGGCACGGTATGCGTGCTTCTTGACTGCAGAAACGGAAACTGCTATGCCGCGGCATATGAAAACGGAAGGGAGGTAATGTCCCCCTGCCCGGAAAAAACGGATGTGATTTTGAACTCCATGCCGGAAGGCACGGCTTTTATAGGTGATTGCGGTGAAAATGCCGAGTATCCCGACGCGGGACTTGTATTGCTCGAAGCCGCAAAAAACATCATACCCGAAGAAAAGGAGGCTGTTCCGATGTATCTTCGCCCATCTCAGGCGGAGAGAATGCGTGGAGAAAAAAAGCGTTAAGCTCCTTTGACGTTGTCCCCGCCGCGGTATTTAAGATACGTCGCGTATCCGCCTCTTAAATGGCGTTCCTCTTTGTTTGTTTCAAGCACGGCGGCAACATCCTTTGCCATGCTTCTGTTCAGGCTTTTCAGCCGGTCGGTCATATCCTTGTGAACCGTCGATTTTGATACGCCGAATTCCTTAGCCGCGGCCCTTACTGTGGCTCCTGTTTCTATTATATAAGAGGCTATGTCCAGAACCCTTGTTTCTATATAGGCTTCCATATTCAAATCCCTTTCAGCTTTATGATTAAAGCATATGCGGAAAAGCGGCAAATTATACAATGAACTTAAAGTAATATTTAAAAGCGAAAATAAAAGATTATATTGTAAATAGCGTGTTGCCTTTGGGTGTGATTGGAGGTATAATAGCATTTGGACTATAATGTGCGGAGGCGGACTGTTGTGCAGCAGCATAGCGCGGAATACAGACGAATAATAACGGAAAGAAGAATCAGGGACAGACAGCGCAGATATAGGATCAGGCTCGCTTTTTTGAGCTGCGGTCTTGTTGCTGCGATACTTGTGGTTGCCCTGTTTATAATCAAACTTTTAATAAATGGGGAACACAATAAGGCTGTAAAACAGTACAATGACAATAACTGGACTGAGGTCAAGCAGATAAGCGGCGGCAAATCGGTTCACGGCATGATAGAGGGCGAGGAGTTTGCCTATCTTGATAACGGTCGCTATTACGGCGGCATATATGTTGATGGTGTAAGCATAGAGGGGCTTACCTACGATGAAGCAAGGGAGAAGCTCATTAAAACAGTAGAGGATAAGCTCAACAGTATCAATATGGTCGTTACAGTCGGTGACGCCAGTCTTGCTCTGAGCGCGAATGATTTCAATATCAGCGTCGATGTCAATGATATTCTCAAAGAGGCATATTCCCTCGGACGCGAGAGCATCAACGATTATGTATCGAATTACAAAAAACAACAGGATATGATAAAGAATCCCGTAAACTACAGCATCGAGTACAAATGCGATAGGGAACGCATAAAGGAGCGTGTTTCCGCGATTGCTGATTTTGTAAATACCGAACCCTTGGAGCCGTATATAACGGTAAGCCAAAGACCGTCTGCAAATACCGACGCCATAAGCTCTCAGGACGATACTCCGATTATAAAGGATACCGATACAATAGTCGAAACGGTCTATGCCGAGAACGGTACAGCCATAGCTTATATATATTACAATCCCGGAAAGAACGGCTTTGTAATGAATCAGGAAAGCATGGTTGACAGAATATTCGATGCCTTTGATAAAGGGGATTTCGATTGCGTTATAAGCGCGGAGCTTGAGGACACCGCTCCGCAGAAGACGGCGAGCGATATAAAGGGCTCCATCAAAAAGATAACGAGCTATACATCCAAGTTCGATACCAACAAGAGCAACAGGAGCCGCAATGTCCAGAAAGCGGCGGGTATTTTGAACGGTTGTGTAGTCAAGCCGTGGCAGGAGATAAGCTTTAACACATACATCGGGCCGCGAACCGAGGCGGGTGGATGGCTCAGAGCCCCCGGAATAACGGGCGGCAGGGAGTATGAGGACAGCCCCGGCGGCGGAATATGTCAGGTTTCCGGAACGCTTTATAATGCGCTGCTCCAGTGTGGGCCGAATAAGATAAAGGTCACACAGCGTCAGCACCATAGCTGGCCCAGCGAGTATGTTCCTTACGGTCTGGATGCAACCGTGGATACAAACGGCCCCGACCTGAAGTGGAAAAATATCTCGTCCGATAATCTCTACATATTCACATACGCGGATATGAAGACCGGCACAATGCACGTTTACGTTTACGGAGTTCCCGAACCCGACGGTTCATATTATGAAACATTTGCCGAAACGGTAGAAACCATTCAGCCTCCCGAATCCAAAACGGTCAAGCAGCCGCTCTGGCCCACAGGATACAGGAAGGAGACAATCAGGTCGAGAGTCGGTTACACGGCGAAAGCGTATCTTAAACACTTTGATAAGAACGGCGAGCTGATAGAAACCAAGTATCTGTACACCGACACATACGCTCCTGTACAGGGAGAGATAACCATTGGAACGGGCCCCGCTTCGTTGCCGCGTCCGACCACATAACAATGTTGCAATGCGGGCTGCGCCCGTTTGAATACGCAAAAATTTGAAAGGGATGTAAATAAAAAATGGATTACACAAAACTCATCGTTAAAGCTGTTCGGGACGTACCGCCGTCCGGTATTCGTAAGTATTTCGATATTCTTACCGACAAGACCATCAGCCTTGGCGTTGGCGAGCCCGACTTCCCCACACCGGAGGCTATAAGGCGTGAGGCTCTTGAGCGTCTTTCCCATGGTCGTATTCCCTATTCGTCCAACAGCGGTATGCCTGAGCTGCGTGAGCTTATAAGCAAGTACCTCGATGACCGTTACGGAGTACACTATGAGGCGAACGGTGAAATTCTTATCACCGTTGGCGCAAGTCAGGCTATTGACCTTGCTATCCGTGCGCTCATAAGCACAGGCGACGAGGTTATAATACCCGAACCCACATATGTTGCATACAATCCCGGCGTCATATTTGCCGGCGGAGTTCCCGTAAATGTTATCACGACTGCCGACAACAAATTTAAGCTTACAGCAGAGGCTCTCAAGGCGGCTATAACCCCCAAGACCAAGGCTTTGCTGCTTCCGTTCCCCAACAATCCCACCGGCGGCATAATGGAGAAGGAAGACCTTGAGGCTATAGCAGAGGTTCTTCGCGGTACGGATATTCTGGTTCTTGCCGACGAGATATATTCCGAACTCACATACGGCGGAAAGCAGCATGTATCCATCTGCTCGCTGCCCGGTATGCGTGAGCGTACGGTCGTTCTGAACGGCTTCTCCAAGGCGTTCTCCATGACAGGCTGGCGTCTTGGCTACGCTGCGGCTCCCAAGCCCATAATCGCGGCTATGACAAAGATCAATCAGCTCACAATGCTTTCGGCTCCCACACCCGCTCAGTATGCCGGTATCGCGGCTCTGCGTCAGGGCTTTGAGACAGACTGGCGCGATATGCGTGCCATGGTCAACGAGTATGACCGTCGCCGCCGCGTTATAATCGACGGCTTCAATGAGCTTGGCATGACCTGCAACGAGCCGGAAGGCGCTTTCTATGTATTCCCGTCCATAGCCGTTTCGGGCCTCAAGTCCGAGGAGTTCTGCGACAGGCTTCTTGCCGAGCAGGACGTCTGCATGGTTCCCGGCACAGCCTTCGGCCCCAGCGGCGAGGGCTATGTGAGGTGCTGCTATGCTACCGACATCGAGGATATAAAGGAAGCTCTCAGAAGGACGAAGAAATTCCTTGAGTCGCTTAAAAAATAAGTGATAATAAATGCCGTGTGCTTGTCGTTTGATAAAAATATCTTGACAAACACCGGTGGACTATATAAAATAATCAGGTATTTTATC
The DNA here is from genome assembly GCA_902787375.1 of uncultured Eubacteriales bacterium. GTDB lineage: Bacteria > Bacillota > Clostridia > Christensenellales > CAG-138 > UBA3857. The sequence continues at coordinate 12,446 of CADAGD010000013.1, read as the reverse complement.
TAAATCAAAGGAGAAAAAAATGAAAACCAGTAAGGCAATCACACGTTTTCTCGCGATCGTAATGCTTGTTGCAATGTCAGCCGGCCTTGTAGGTTGCGTAAGCTCGTATAACACGAACCCCATTATTGCCAAGGTTGGAAGCGTTGATATAGACCTCAACCGCTTCTACTCCCTCTACAATAATACGGACACCAACACAAATCCCTACTATGCTTATATGCAGTACGGTGCGATTACCCGCGAGCAGTATGCCAAGTACATACTTGAGGATGCCGTAAATTACGGATTGCAGCTCGACCAGGTCAAGGTTCAGAATATCACTCTGGACGAGAGCGAAGAGGCGGAGGTTCAGCAGAAGGCTGACGATAATATCAAGGAATATGCCGTAAGCACATACGGAAATGATGTGGACGCGAGCATAACCGAGGAGCAGGCAAAGGCTGATGCGGCTATTGAGCTTCTCAAGAAGGAGCTTACCGATAACGGCTCTAATTATGAGGAATATCGTAAGGGCATTGTGGAAGGTCTCCGCAACAATGCTCTCATCGAAAAGCTTCGCAAGCTCAACGTTGGCGAGATTACCGTAACGGACGACGACATGAAGAAGTATTTTGAGGATAATTCCGCTGCTGTTACCGTTGCTTCATTCAAGAGCGCATTTGACAACTTCACATCCGCATCATCAAAGGCAATTCCTCTCAGCATTCCTCATCCCGAAAATGCCGTTGAGGATGATCCCGAAACAGCGGACGTCGATGAAGCAAAGGAAGCCAATCCATATGGCAGCATATTCAGCGTACAGCACCTTCTGATGAAGTTCGAGACAGAGGCAACCGATGAGGATGCGAACGATCTCGTTGCCTATGCAAAGAAGGATGAAGAGCTTACCAAGAAGATGGAGGAGCTTGAGGCACAGTTCCCCGAAATGAAGGCCGAGGATTTCCTTGCTAAGTGCTTCGATAAGGATGTATGTGAGGATCCCGGTATGCTCAGGGAGTCCGTACAGTTCTTCGGTTATATGATGCAGGAGGAGCTTATCAGCTCTTACTATGACGGCTTCGGTTATGCCGCTATGAAGCTCAACTTCGGTGAGGGCTGGGAGCCCAAGACCGAGGGTACGGAAACCTCCACCGTGGAAGAATCCAAGGATTACCATGTTGAGTTCTTTACACTTGCCGACAGCACAAAGATCGCCAAGGTCTTCTCGAAGGCAGGAGTTCATTACATAATCATCAACACCAACGACATATTCAATATGTATGATGCTGACGGTTACATGATGCTCCCCCTGTATAACGGCGATGAGCTTGTCACCGATTCCGAGGGCATTGTCACAGCCAACGGTCATATGACACAGGCTCAGCTCGACGCTGTCAACGATACTCTCAGCCATGTTAAGGCTGCCGCCTCCGATTCCGAGGAGAACGATGAAGCCGCGGAAGATGCCGAGAAAGCTGAGGAGGAAGAGGATACCGTTCTCACCATGAAGGAGATATTCGAGTACTTCAAAGAGGCAAAGAGAGCGAGCATCGAATCCGAAAAGTATGCCGAGAAGTTCACCGAGTGGAAGGACAAGACCAAAATCAGCATCTATGAACACATACTCACTCCCTTCTATCAGCAGTAATGGTTCAGCAAAAAAAGCTTCGGTGCATAGTCTGAATCTACAGTAAGGAATAAGGAATCCCGCATGACAAAAAGTCGGCGGGATTTTTTATTTTTCTTATTGACATAGTGTTTCAAGTGTGTTAATATTATTAGTACAGTAGATACAGAGAGGAGGAGTGGTATGTTTAACATAGATAAGATGTCGAGAACGCCGCTGTATGAGCAGCTTATAGAGCAGTTTGAGTCATGTATACTGAGCGGGGATATCGGAGAGGATGGCAAGCTGCCCTCTGTCAGATACCTGTCGCAGCATCTCAACATAAACCCAAACACGCTGCAAAGGGCGTATACGGAGATAGAACGCCGCGGACTATGCTACTCGGTGCCGGGGAATGGAAGATTCATTTCGCCTGATGCTTTAAAAAAGCTGAGAGAGCAATCGCTGTCACAAACGGCGGAGCTTGAGGCATTGGTTACGTCCCTAAGACAGAAGGGCGTCCCAATGAACAGCGTTTTGGAGGTAGTAAAGAGGGCTTATGATGTATCGGACAACATGGAAAGGAAAGAGGATTTATGATAACGGTAAATAACGTTACAAAGCAATTTGGGAGTTTTAAGGCTCTGGACTCCATGAGCTGTAAGATACCCAAGGGCTGCATATATGGTATGGTCGGCTCGAACGGAGCCGGCAAATCGACGCTTATGCGCCTTATTACAGGCATTTACAAGCCGGACGGGGGAAGTGTTGAGGTTGAAGGTGAGGCAGTTTATGATAACACGACTATGAAGAACCGAATAGTATTCGTCCCTGATGAGCTTTACTTCCTGCCAGGAGCAACGCTGAATCGAATGTCAAAGCTCTATTCATCGGTTTATGAGCGTTTCTCATATGATAGGTACAAGGAACTTTTGGGCGTATTCAAGCTCAATCCAAATTCTGCGATTTCGACATTCTCGAAGGGCATGAAGAGGCAGGCGGCGACGATACTCGCGCTGTCATGCAATGCCGATTACATACTGTTCGATGAAACATTTGACGGACTTGACCCCGTAATGCGAAACCTCGTCAGGAGCATGCTTTACAATGACGTCATGGAGCGCAATGCGACGGCGGTCATAACAAGCCATTCGCTTCGTGAGTTGGAGGACACATGCGATCAGCTTGCCCTGCTGCATAAGGGAGGCATCGTGTTTGAGAACGAGATAAACGATCTCAAAACATCCCTCTATAAGATTCAGGTCGCGTTTGATAAGCCATATGACAGAAGCATGTTCAATGATTTTGACATACTCTCGTTCACAAAGCAGGGCAGCGTTTCATCGATAATCGCACGCGGCAACGCGGAGGAAACGACGAGCAGGCTCAAGACAATGAATCCTGTACTGCTTGAGATAGTCCCCCTGTCGCTTGAGGAGATATTCGTGTTTGAGATGGATGCGCTCGGTTATGAGTTTTCCGATGTGTTGAAAGAGGAGGTGTTATAATGAAACGGGTGTTCAGCAAAAGCTTTTTCCATGAAGTATTCAGACAGTTGACCGTCCCCGGAGCGGTTTCGGGCGGCGTCTTTGTGCTGTTTAGCATATTGATAGCCATAATAAGGATTACAAGTGCTGAGTTCGGCATTCCCTCGGCTCTGGAGCTATCCATTGCTCCTATCATCTACATATATATCGCGGGCTTCATGCTGCCGATCATGGCTTTCGGATGGCTCAATAAGAGGTCAAAGAGCGATTTTTACCACAGCATACCGCTTTCAAGAACACAGCTCTATACCTCAACGGTACTGGCGATTTTCGTGTGGATGTGCATTGGCATTCTGGCAGGTACTGGCGTCAGGGCTTTGACGGCATTGGTAATGAATGAGCCGTTCAATTATCTCATGTATGGGTGCGTTATCGTGAACATGCTTATAGCGGCATTGGAGATAATCGGCGCGGTTTCTCTTGCGTGCGCTGTGACCGGCACATGGTTCTCTAACATGTCCGCCGCGCTTGTGATACTGTTCATACCGAGATTGATATTTGCAGCCATAAGCGTTATGAATGAGAGTGGGACATTATTCTTACGCAGTAATCAGATTCTCCTTGTCGATCCGTCCTATAATCTGATTGCCATGCCATATGGTCTTGTGAGTATGAGAGTATCCTTTACCAATGTGTGGGCAATGCTCTATACTTTTGCTTATTCCATCGTACTCCTGTTGCTTGGCAAGCTTGCGTTCAAGAGAAGAAAGTCGGAGCTTGCGGGAAATGCGTCCTCGTCATGGCTTGTTCAGACTGTAATACGCACATTCGTATGCTTCCCAATACTTCTTATTCCCATTTTGCTTATAAGAGGCTTTGAGCCCTTACTGTTCTTTGGCGTACTGTCATTTGTTATCTACTGCATGTATGAGCTGATCTCCACAAAAAGCGCGACCAAAATGCTCAAAGCAATGCCCCTCTTTATAGTGGACATAGTTCTTGCGGGTTTGGTCCTGATTGTGCCGAAAACGTATGACGGGATAAATATACGGCAACCGATAGATGCTTCAAATATAGCGTCTGTCCGGATAAAGCCAATTAGCGATGGTGACTACATAAAATATGCCGACATCAAAACATACGATATAGTAATAACTGATTACGATGTGTTTGAGTTGTTTGAAAAGGCAAGTGAGAGCAAAGCAAATGATAATGCTTTTTATGACTACGAAATTGAATTGAGCTATAAGGACGGCTCCAAAAGCGTAAAACAGATGGAGTTGACGATTGAGGAGTCAATGCAGCTTGAATCGCTGCTTATGAGAAATAAGAGCTTTTCTGAAGCCCAAGCCGGGTATCCCGGTGGCAGGAATTATTATCATTGTAAGGGAATGAGCGCGGAGCAAACGAATATGCTTGCAAGGACTCTTGAGAAGGAGTTTGCCGAGCTTTCCACCAAGGAAAGAGCAAGCCTTTTGGACGGCTCGTGGTATACGGGAGAGCCTTCCATAACACTTGTCGGATGCGTGGGAATTGACAACTATCACTATAATTTCCCTTTAGACAACAGCCTGCCGAAAACGCTTGAGATGTATCTTGGTTTTATCAACGATAATGAGGGTGAGAAGGCATTAAAGCTCATAGACTCTTTCGAGGATTGGACTAAGCGAGAGGATGAATCCGTATCATACACTCTGGAATTGAAAGGAGAAGGTGAAGGTTCATTTGTACGGATTTCTTCATGGGATTTGATTTTCAAAAGGGTAAAGGTAACAGAGAATCCCGTAGCCGAAACACCCTATGTGGACGAGGGCGAATCAAATTATATTGATGAGCAGAACCGTGATTGGGAGTATGACGAGTATAATGAATACTATTCCGATACGGAATATGTGTATGAGGCGGGCATACCCGCAGAGGTAAATCCCGAATACTGCGAGATAATCAGTATTCTTTCGAGAGCAAGCCTTTCCACCGATGTAAATAACTATTTGATAGTTACGATAGATGCGAATGGAATCGGGGACGGTGAGCTGACTCGTGCATATGGAGCCAATTACACAAGGGCGACCGCTTCGGTAAAGCTCGCGTCTGATGAGGATTACGCAAGACTTAATGAGCTGATCAGAAAATATGAGTATGATTGCGAGAAGTTTTAATATTGACAAATGAAAAAAGGGATGCCTTACAAATCCGTGCGGGCATCCCTTTGATACTGTGGAGCAATTATTAGCATCTTTTAAAAACAAGGCAGACGATAACGAGACTATGGTAGTGGATAGTATGAAAAAAACACATAAGATGAATGGAATAAGGCTTACGCTAAGGATAGCGGCTTGTTTGATGGTTTTGTCAGTTGTTTTGATATATACTTTTGGAAACAAAACAGCACTTAACGTGAGCTTATCGACAAAATTCGGATTCGCTCAATTTTACGCATTTCCAATACTATTTGGCGCGATTGGAACATTCTGCTCTCTTGCGGTCATTGTATTGCTTATATGCAGAACGGAGCAGAGAAACACATTTTTTTGGATTAACTTTTCTATGTGTGCGTTGCTCGCTGTTTCATTTGCAGCCTATGCAACATCCGGAAGCGATTCAAGACGAACGACAGCAGATGAGCATTTGGAAAAAACATTTAAATTTGTAGAGTGGAATGCTCTGGATAGCTTGGACAAGGATAGCGCGAAGACCATTTTTTGTGATTTTGATGCAGATGTGGCTGTATTTCCGGAGCTTGGAGGTTATTCCAAAGGCGAAAGTGCAAGTCGGCGTATACAGGATATTTTTAAAGAATGTGGAGTAGACGCGGATTTATATGACGTATTCTCATCACCGCCTACTGCCGGCAGTATAGCTCCGGTCACGGTTATTGTTAAAAAAGCCTTTGCCTCATATGAGGTTAAGACAAAGAACGATATGACTATGTATGGGACGGTGTATCTAAGCTCTCCCGCTGAGGAAATCCCGGATATAATCGGTCTGCATACATCGCCCCCGCTGCCGGGTATGATGAGCATTTGGGAGAGGGATATCGACCTGATTACAGAGCTGACAGGAACTCACAAGAATGCGATTATCGCAGGTGATTTCAACGCAACGCTCCGTCACGGATCGCTAAATCTCATTGCAGATCATTATGATGCGTTGGAAACGCTTTCTGTTTTCAAGAGAGGAACATGGCCTGTTAAACTTCCGGCATTATTCCGCGCATCCATAGATCATATTTTGCTTCCTGAATGCTGCTCTGTAAAAAATGCAGAAACAAGAAGTCTGAGTGGTTCAGATCATGCCGCGATTTTTGCTGAGCTGTACTCCTTTGCAAAAACAGAATAAAACATCTATCACACACAATACAAGCAGCAAGTCGTTAAAGATTTGCTGCTTGTAACCTTATAAAAGCTTTTATTATCCAAGCCCGGCAACGGCTTTATCAAGCACCATTCCTATCGAGTCGTGTATAACAAGGTTGGCGATAACGTCATACTGTGTTATGGATTTATTGATCAATACAAGCTTATCTCCGTAATAGTATTCTATCAATCCGGCAGCCGGATAAACTTGCAGGGATGTTCCTCCGACTATCAGCATATCGGCGCGTGTTATATGCGTTATTGCGCCGCTCAACGTGTCGGAATCAAGCCCCTCCTCATAGAGAACGACGTCGGGTTTTACGATTCCTCCGCAGGAACAGTGGGGTACGCCGTCACAGGCTGCCACAAAGCTGTCGTCATAGAATTTGTGACAGCGCATACAGTAATTGCGCTTTATCGAACCGTGAAGCTCATAGACGTTTTTGCTTCCTGCGGCGGTGTGCAGACCGTCTATGTTCTGAGTGGCGACCGCCGTAAGCTTTCCGATTTGCTCAAGCTTGGCAAGCGCAAGATGCGCCTTGTTGGGCTTCGCGTCGGAACTCATAAGAAGACTCTTGTAGTATTTGAAGAACACTTCGGGATTCCTGTCGAAAAAGGAGCGCGACAACAGCGTTTCGGGCGGATAGCCGTATTCACGAATGGCGTCGAATATGCCGTTCTCGCTGCGAAAATCCGGTATGCCGCTCTCTGTAGAAACGCCCGCGCCGCCAAGAAAGACTATGCGCCGACTGTCTTTTATCATGTTTACAAGTGTATCTGATCCGGACATATAATACCCTCCTCGCTTTTATATATATTATAATCCGAAAGATGGAATTGTCAAGCAAAACAGAGAAGATTAATGGTGGACATCCTGTTCAAGCTGTGGTATAGTTTGTATACGGATAACATAAATGAAAGAGGTTAAGTAAATGAAAACGAAAATCGTAATTGCCGCTGTTCTTCTTGCGGGACTCACAATAGGCTGTGTAAAGCCGGAGGGAACCGACGCGGCACTCAACACGCCGGAGGCTCAAAGCACGGAAGCGGCGGAGACAAAGGAAACGGGAGTACCGGAAGAAACGGAAACAACCGCAGAAACGGCAAAGCCCAATGAAACGGAAACGACTGCCGAAACGGCAGAACCCGATGAAACGGATGAGGTCAAGTACGAGTTCGAGCAAATAGTGGGGCCATGGCATCTTGCGGACGATACCGACCTTGAAAAGCTGAGTGAAGTATTTCCGGGCGCAAATGATAAAGGCAGCGGCATGGAGATACGCTCCGACGGCAGAATATCATGGTACATTGGCGAAACGGGCGCGGCAGGCACTTGCATACTTGACGGAGGCACGCTCTGGGCTTATATGACGGATTCCGATACAGAGGAAGGGTTCACGGCTCGTATAACGATACTGGAGCAGGAGAAGATGACAATGACATATAAGGATACCGACCTTACATGGGTTTTCGGTGACGGAGGCTCCAAGGTCGGCATGAATGATTGATCTGAGTTTAAAAAATGCTGAAGTGTTAAAAGCGCTTCAGCAGTTTTTATTGCTTTAATCCCCGGTGATGAACCAGTTTTTTTCATCATAGAACAGCAAGGGTTCCCTTGCGCTGTTTGGCCCTATTATATTGGCGGAGCATATAATGCTGTTCAGCCTGAAATACAGAGGAAAGAAGGGAAGGGTCTCGACAAAGTATGTCTGGAATTCATAGGCGGCTTCGCGTGCCATCTCCTCATTTTCCGCTTCGGCGATTTTGTTTGCTTTGGAGACAAGCAGAGCGTCGGATACATGTCCGAAGTTGTTTTCACCGTCGGGGGCGATATAGCTTGAAAGCTCATTGCTCATGGCGAGATTGAACCCAACAAGCGCAATATCCCAATCGCCGCCTTTAAGCGCGGTTATGAATTCGCTTTCCGAATCGCCCAATGTATGCGAAGCGGTAACGACCTCAACATTGAACCCAAGGGAATTCAACTGTGAGGCGATAATCGCCGCGGCGTCGCTCCTTATCGTGTTTTCCGTAGTCGCGCTTGTGAGAAGCTTTATTTTCAATGAGCCGCCGTTCTTGGAGTAGAGAAGCCCGTCCTCGTCAGAGGTTATCGTGTATCCGGCATCGGCAATCAACTGTGCCGATGCTTCGGGATCGTAATTGAGGACGGCGGAGCGGCTGTCATACAGCCAATTATCCGGGGGAATCGGGACATCCGCGGCTCTTGCGCGGTTCATGTATACGTTTGTTATTATCCTGTTGCGGTTGATGCCGTGAGCGACCGCAAGCCTGAGCTGCGCGTTTGAAAAAACACGGCTCTGAGCATTGAAAAGCAAAGCCTCCATATCCTGAGTCATTATGTCATATACGTTTGTTATCCCCGCGTCAAGATACTTGCCCGCTGTCAGTATATCGGTGGGAACCAGGTTGAGCTGCCCTGCCTCGAATGAAGCGAGAGCGGTGGTGTTAGAGTCGCGCTCAACAAATATGACTGATGATATGAAAGGCTGCTTGTCCCACCAGTTCTCATTTACACGCAGGACTATGGATTCATCGGTCATGCTCTCCAGACGGTATGCGCCCGTACCCATGAGCTGCTGGGCTTTCTTTATAGGGAATACCAGCGAATACAATCCGAGAATGCCGGGAGTATCGAGCTTCAGACGTATAGTAAGCGAGTCTATAACATCCATGCTCACAATATGCTTGAGACAGGGCTTATAGTAGCTGTCACTCATTTCAACCAGAGCATTGTATGTGTTTATGACGTCATATGAGCTGAATACCGCTCCGTCATGCCATTTGACACCGTCACGAAGATGCAGTATCCATGTGCCGGGAATCTCGTTTATCCAGCTTTCGCAAAGACAGGGTTCTATCTCGCCGGATGGCCCGACAGTCAGGAGTGTGTCATACACGAGTGAAAACAGATTGAGCATTTCCTCCGTCGTAACGTCAAGAGGATCGGAGCAGGGAGCGTTCACGGGCATTGCAAGCTTTAAAGCTCCCCCTGGGATAGGCTCATAGGTCGCATCCGGAGCGGAGGAAGGTATGGGCGTTGTATCGACTTTCGCGTCACCGCCCCTTGCTCCGCCGGAGCAGGCTGTCAATGCCATGCCAATCATAATTATTGCCATAAGGACAGCCGTTATTCGGCATGTCGGATTATTCATCATTTGAAAGCTCCTCATATATGTTGGTGTAAATCTCCTTGTATTCAAAAACTTTTTCAACATAGTTTTTTGTTTCGGCGTACGGTATTTCATTAAGCTCACCGTCTGTACCCGATTCCTTGAGCCATTCATCAAGCCTGCCGAATCCGGCGTTATAGGCTATCAGAGCGTACCTTGAGTTGCCGTCATAACGGTCAAGCAGGAATCTTAAAAGCCAGCACCCGTAATCAAGATTGGTTTCGGGATCAAAAAGACTGCCCGGCTTATACTCGGTATCCCTGCGAAAAGCTATCCATTCAGCGGTGGAGGGAAGCACCTGCATAAGTCCCTCGGCGCCGTCAACGGACACAGCGTCAGGGTCAAAGCGGCTTTCGGTGTTTATTACGGCAGCGACCAGGCAGCGGTCAAGCCCGTATCTGTCGGCAGCGGCCTTCAGCTCATCGGTATATGCTATCGGATGGAGCCTTCGGTTGATGCCTTCAATAAGCCCGCACCCCTGAAAAAGAGCGCAAACGATTAACAGTGCTAAAAGCATGACAGTCTGCCTGTGGATTTTCGGCTGCATATGTTCTTTACCGCATTTTACGCTCATGGTTGTCAGCTTATGGATGACTGTGCGAAGCCGTTAAGCGAAAGCTCATCGTTAAATGCCTTGTCAACGCTTGCAATCAGATCATCAATGGTTCCGTTGTTTTCTATTACGAGAGATGCGTACGGAAGCTTTTGCTCATCGGGCATCTGGCTTGAGATACGTTTTAATGCTGCCTTGTGGTCTATTCCGTCACGGAGGACTATGCGTCTTACTCTCATACCCGTGTTCGACGTGACCAGCCATATCTTATCACAGAACTTGTAAAAGCCCGATTCTATGAGCAGAGCGGCGTCAACAAATATAAGGGGATACTTGCCGCTTTCCTCAGCCTCGACAACCAGCTCCAATAGACGCTTGGATATTGCGGGATGAGTTATGCTGTCGAGCAGCGCGACGCGCTCCGGGGACGCGAATACAACCCTTGCCAATTCGCTCCTGTTAAGACTGCCGTCCGCAAGGAATACGCCGTCGCCAAAGGCTGACCTTATATTGGACAGAACGCTTTCCGATTTCATTACTTCACGGGATATAATATCGGCGTCAGCAACATAGGCTCCCAATACCCTGAGCCTTGCCGTTACGGTACTCTTTCCGCTTGCTATGCCACCTGTCAAACCAATCATATCAATGTCTCCTTTACAAAT
>CADAGD010000013.1:0-1601 GCA_902787375.1 uncultured Eubacteriales bacterium | reverse complement strand
CATAAAAATAAAGCGGCTTAAAAGCTTTTTTTAATATGTACGTCGCATGGGGTTAATTATATGCTTTTTAATCAGCCAAATCAACAACCCAAGTAAATATAAAGCAGAAAATGGTTGAGCAACATCTTGGGAGTGTGTCGTTTTAAAGCAAATGATTGAATTAGAGGTAAGCGCAAAAGAATGACGCCGCGCATCAAAGCACGGCGTCTGAAAGTATGGTTGCCAATCAGTATTTAAGTGCTGATTTGATAGCCTTCCTGAACGGGGGAAGCAGGGCTATTACAGCGCATATCGCAATGTCCGCAAACATATAAGGAGCATTATAGGAGAATGAAACAGCTATATTGGCAGGAAGCATCTCGCCGATGGTCATGGCTGTTTCAGCACCTTCGCCCATCATAATGTACTGTCCCCAGAATATGACGCCGCCGATGAAGTGGGAGAGGAATCTTGCTGTGCCGCCAATGAGAATTGAGAAAACGAGGTTCTTCTCGCCCCTTATCATGCCGCCAAGACCTATTACGGCGAACGCAAGAGGATAGTCGAATATGAACTGGAGCCAATGTGTGAAGTAACCTTCCTGCATGTACTGGAGAATGCCGAGAACCAGACCCGCGCTCAAGCCCCACTTGACGCCATAGCGGTTGGCATACAGCATTATGGGCAGCATACTCGCCAATGTGATGGAACCGCCCTGGGGCATGGAGAAGAGCTTTATGTAGCTCAGAACGAAGCTCAGAGCGACGCAGAGAGCGCCATGAACCAGTATGAGGGTCGGGCTTGTCCTCTGGGTTGATGTCGAAACGGTCGAGGTATCCTTGCCGCGCTTTGAGAGATAAACTATCATTATCACAACGAGCGCGACAGCGGCTCCGAAGAGTATCCAGCCCTTTGTATCGACCTTCTTGAGCTTCTCAAAAAGAACGAACTCTATACCGGCTTCCTCCTCGCTGTCCTCGGCTTCCGCGGCGTCTTCGACCTCACCGGTGGTTGTCGTATCCCCGGCAGGTGCTTCGCCGACCGGATCGACAGAGTCAGCCTTGTCGTCCGAAGCGGCGTCTTCAGCAACACCGCTCTCGGAAGCGTCGTCCGCATCCGTCGATGTGATGCCCATGACCTCCTCGTCGGGTGCGCTTGCGGATGATTCGCTTTCCTCTGCAAGCACAGGTTGCGCCAGCACGACAAAGCTCAGGCACAGAACGGCAAACAGAGCTATGAGTGCCAACAGATTCTTGGAAACAAACCTTTTCATAAATCCTCCAAAAACAAAACACCGCCGCAAACGGCGCGGAGGCATAAGCAAAGATTTCCGTACCGCTTTCCTACGCAGGTATTATCCCGACAGGTTCAAAGGCTCATTCTCAGCTCAAAATCTATATATTGATTTCTTGCGCGCCCAGCGGAGCATGTTTTATTTTCAAAAAGATTATACATGCATTCACGCCTTTTTTCAACACCATATTGAAATTATATAGTATAAAGTAAATGCTGATTAAATCAGAAAGCTCTGATAGTATTGATATTGCGACCAAAGGGAGCCGCGTGCGTGTAGTGTTAAGAAATCGCAACAGTGTTGCGATTTTAACGGAACGCCGAAGCAG
>CADAGD010000012.1 GCA_902787375.1 uncultured Eubacteriales bacterium | reverse complement strand
AGCATGTGAATGACTTTAAAATGGACTTTTAAACGTATCCTTATTGAGGAGAATTGTGAGGGAATATGAAAAAAACAGCGTTGATAATGGGCAGCGAAAGCGATATGCCTATCGTTGAGAAAGCAATAGCGGTTCTGAAGAAACTTGAGATGCCGTATGACGTCCACATAATGAGCGCACACCGTACGCCTGAAAGGACTTCGGAGTTTGCAAAGAGTGCGGTTGATACTGGCTATGGCGTCATAGTGGCTTTCGCGGGCAAGGCGGCGCATCTTGCGGGTGTGATAGCCGCGCAAACAACCCTGCCGGTAATCGGAGTTCCCATAAAGTCTGCGGATTTGGGCGGCATGGACGCGCTTCTTTCCACGGTACAGATGCCTTCGGGAATACCTGTCGCAACTGTTGCCATTGACGGCGGAGCGAATGCGGCGTGGCTCGCGGCGCGTATGATTTCGATAGGTGAGCCTGAGCTTGCGTCAAGGCTTTGCGCTGAGCGTGAACGCATGGCGGCCGAGGTCGAGGCAAAGGATAAAAAGCTGAACGGCGGCTGCTGACAGCAGCTTCAGCCGTTTTATAATTTCACATAACAAAACTCAGATTATTTAAAGGAGAGCAAATATATGAAGAGCAGCAGCAAAAGCTATGCGGATGCGGGTGTTGACATAACAGCCGGTTATGAGGCAGTACAGAGGATAAAGGAGCATGTTGCGAGGACGAAGATTGCGGGCACGGCTTCCGAGCTTGGGGGATTCGGCGGAGCATTTGAGCTTATGGGCTATAAAGAACCCGTTCTCATTTCAGGTACGGACGGCGTCGGCACAAAGCTAAAGCTTGCTTTTCGCATGGACAAGCACGACACAATAGGCATAGACTGCGTTGCAATGTGCGTCAATGACGTCGTTTGCAGCGGAGCGGCTCCGATATTCTTCCTTGACTATATAGCCAACGGAAAGCTTATCCCTGAGCGTATCGAGCAGATCGTCAAGGGAATAGCCGATGGCTGCTGCGAGTCGGGATGCGCGCTTATAGGCGGCGAAACGGCTGAGATGCCCGGCTTCTATCCTGAGGATGAATATGACCTTGCCGGCTTCTCGGTAGGTGTTGTCGAAAAATCAAAGCTCATGAGCAATGACAACGTCAGGGAGGGCGACGTCATATTGGCAATGCCCTCAAGCGGAGTGCATTCAAACGGATTCTCACTTGTCAGAAAGATTTTCGATGTCGAAGGTGATGAGCTGTTTGAGTACATTCCTGAGCTTGGCATGAAGCTCGGTGAGGCACTTCTTACTCCCACCAAGCTATATGTAAAGCCCGTTCAGGCTCTGCGCAAGGTCGCAGACGTGCATTCGCTCGCGCACATCACGGGCGGCGGCTTCTATGAGAATATTCCAAGAGCCATACCCAAGGGCTTGACCGCAAGGATAGATAAGTCCAAGGTTCGCGTACTGCCCATATTTGACCTTATTGCAAAGCGCGGAAACATTCCCGAAAGAGATATGTTCAATACCTTCAATATGGGCGTCGGCATGGTCGCAACACTTCCCGCAAGCGATGTTGAGGCAGGTATAGCGGCTCTTAAAGAAACGGGCGTAGAAGCCTATGTTATAGGCGACGTCATTGCCTCCGATGAAGGCATTGTGATGTACAGAAAAGAAAACAAGCATTTGACACTCGACGACCGAATGGAGATTCAGGAGTGTCTGAACAAAGGCATGACATTCAAGATGGAACATATGCGAGTGATAAAAGCAGCCGTTCTCGTTTCCGGGGGCGGGACCAATTTACAGGCGATTATCGACACCGCCGAGCGCGGGGAGATGCCCCATGTGAAAATCGCGCTGGTCGTATCCAATAAGGAGGGCGCGTATGCCCTTAAAAGGGCCGAAAAAGCGGGCATACCCGGCATATATATAAGCAACAACGCCGATTTTGAGGGGAAGCTTGCCAAAACGCTTGAGGATAACGGCATTGAGATGATAATACATGCCGGGTTCCTGAGGATACTTTCGGCGGATTTCATAAACAGGTATGAGGGCAGGATGATAAATGTTCATCCGTCGTTGATACCGTCCTTCTGCGGGAAGGGCTATTACGGACTTAAAGTGCACGAGGCCGCGCTTGAGAGGGGCGTTAAGGTGACGGGAGCGACGGTGCATATCGTCACAGCCGAAGCAGACGCCGGGCCGATATTACTTCAAAAAGCGGTTGAGATTAAGGAAGGCGATACGCCCGAAACGCTTCAAAGGCGCGTAATGGAGGAGGCGGAGTGGATACTCCTGCCGAAGGCTGCTGAGCTGCTCGCACAAAAGCTGAGCAATGTAGGCGATTGTTAATATAGACTATTCAGTATCGGAGGAAAACATGGAGGAATTGTATTCGCTGCTTCGTACGCAGAAGTATTCCGGAAGGGGAATCATCCTCGGAACAACGCGATCCGGCATGATCGCGTCGGCTTATTTCATAATGGGCAGATCGGCTTCGAGCCGCGCCCGAAGATTTGTCAGAAACGGCAATGAACTTGCTATAAAATACACGGCTGATAAGGATCCCGATCATGCCGAGCTTATAATCTATTCGCCTGTCCGCGTATTGGGCAACAGGATAATCGTCACAAACGGCGATCAGACGGATACGGTTTACGATGGCTTGAAGCTCGGAGGAAGCTTTGAGTCGGCTTTGGCGACACGCTGCTTTGAGCCCGATCCGCCGCATTTTACGGCGAGAATATCAGGGCTTATAACCGTTGAAAACGGTGAGCCATCATATGAGCTTTCGGTTCTGAAGGCAGGCGATCCGGAGGGCAAGACCTGTGTAAGGAATTTCTTCCGCTATGAAAAGCAGGAGGGCGTCGCGCACTACATTCATACATACATGGGCGGGACGGACGTTCTCAAAACATTCAGCGGCGAGCCTTGGAAGGTAAACGTCCCCGACAGCATTGACGAGTTCACGGATATGATTTGGAACGGCATCGACGAGGACAATAAAGTTGCGCTCTATGTGCGCTTTATTAATCCCGAAACCATGGAATACACGGACAGGCTCATAAACAAAAACGAATAATCACAGAAAAGAGAGTAAACACCATGAAGGAACTGAAACTGAAATACGGTTGTAACCCCAATCAGAATCCGGCGAATCTGACGATGCCCGACGGCTCCGAGCTTCCGTTCGAGGTGCTGAACGGCAATCCCGGCTATATCAATTTTCTTGACGCATTCAACTCATGGCAGCTTGTGAAGGAGCTGAAAGCTGCGCTGGGACTTCCGGCAGCGGCCTCCTTTAAGCACGTCAGCCCCGCAGGTGCGGCGGTTGGCGTCGAGCTTTCCGATGTAATGAAGAAGAAGCTCTTTGTCGAGCATATCGAGAACATCAACGATTCCAAGCTTGCCTGCGCATACGCGAGGGCAAGGGGAGCCGACAGGATGTCAAGCTTCGGAGATTTTATTGCGCTCTCCGATAAGTGCGACCTTCTGACCGCAATGGTCATTAAGCCTGAGGTTTCAGACGGCGTTATAGCTCCCGACTATGACGAGGACGCTCTTGAGCTGTTAAGGACAAAAAAGGGCGGCAAGTACTGCATAATCAAGATGGATGCCGATTACGAGGCTCCGGAATGCGAGGTCAAGGAGGTATTCGGGGTCAGGTTCATGCAGAAGCGCAATGACGCCAAGCTCGACGCAAGCGTTCTTACAAATATCGTCACAGAGAATAAGGAGCTTCCGCAGACTGCTGTGCGTGACCTGATTGTCGCAATGATAACGCTCAAGTACACTCAGTCCAACTCGGTCTGCTATGCCGTTGACGGTCAGGCGATTGGCGTTGGCGCGGGTCAGCAGTCGAGAATACATTGCACAAGGCTTGCCGGTGATAAGGCGGATAACTGGCTCATGCGCGAGCATGAGAAGGTGTTGAACCTTCCGTTCAGGGAGGGTATCGGACGTCCCGACAGGGATAACTGCATCGACTGCTACATATCGGATCATTCCGAGGATGTGCTTGCAGAGGGCGAATGGCAGCGTTTCTTTACGGAGCGGCCTTCGGAGCTGACAAAGGATGAGAAGAAGGAGTTTCTTGCCGCGCGCAAGGGAATCGCTCTTGCCTCAGACGCGTTCTTCCCGTTCTCGGATAATATCACAAGAGCTGCGCGTTCCGGTGTTCGCTACATAGTCCAGGCGGGCGGCTCGAAACGTGACGGCGATGTAACAGATGAATGCAACAGGCTCGGAATAACCATGGTTATGAATGGGATTCGCCTGTTTCATCATTAAGTAATCAATCGTTATAATAGCGGACGGCATTTACTTGGTTGTCCGCTGTTGTTATTCATTCAAAACATAAAGTGCAGGAGGGGTTGCTTATGAGAATAATGGTTATAGGCGGCGGTGGCCGTGAGTATGGCGTAACAAAGAGACTTTCAATGGATGAAAGGGTTGACAGCATATACGTTCTTCCGGGCAACGGAGGTATGGAGGAATTTGCCGAGTGTGTCGATATAAAGGCTACGGACATGGAGGCTGTATGTGAATTTGCGGGCAGTCATTCCATCGACTTTGTCGTTGTGACCCCTGACGATCCGCTGGCAATGGGTATGGCTGACAGGCTTCGCGCCATGGGCATACCGTGCTTCGGGCCTTCAAAGGCGGCGGCAAGGATAGAATCGAGCAAGATATTCTCCAAAAACCTGATGATGAAGTACAATATTCCAACGGCAAAGGCGGTGTCCATGACGTCGCTTGAGAGCGCGTTGGAATATGTAAGGAATAACGAGCTGCCAATGGTTATCAAAGCCGACGGTCTTGCGGTCGGAAAGGGCGTCTTTATCTGCCGCACCCGTGATGAGGCTGAGCAGGCTGTAAGGGAGCTTATGGAAAACAAGGTGTTCGGTGCTTCCGGCAGCAGGATACTCATAGAGGAATTTCTGGAGGGCGTCGAAGTAACCGTTCTCAGCTTTACCGATGGAAAAACCATAATCCCCATGGTTTCCTCAATGGATCACAAGACGATCGGCGAGGGTGGAACCGGGGCGAATACGGGAGGCATGGGAGTTATAGCTCCCAATCCCTTCTATACAGAAGCAGTCGCCAATGAGTGCATGAATCATATATTCCTACCGACTATACGCGCAATGGAAGCAGAGGGCTGTCCGTTCAAGGGCTGCCTGTATTTCGGACTTATGATAACTGAAAACGGCCCCAAGGTCATCGAGTATAACAGCCGTTTCGGCGATCCCGAAGCACAGACGGTGATACCGCTGCTTGAAACATCATTGCTCGATGCAATGATGGCAACCGAGTATGGCACATTGTACAAAACTCCGGTCGTATTTTCCCCAAAGGCTGCCGCCAATATCGTTATAGCCTCAGGAGGTTATCCGGGAAAGTACCAAAAGGGACTGCCTATAAGTATCGAAAAGACCGATTCGGATACGGAGATAGTTCATGCCGGAACAAAGCGCACTTCCGATGGCTATGTTACTGCGGGCGGCCGTGTATTGAATGTTGTCACCGTTGCCGACACGCTTGAGAAAGCGGTTGCCAAAGCCTATGAACAGACAAAAAAGGTCAGTTTTGAAGGCATGTATATGAGGCATGACATAGGAAAGACCGCGCTTGATTTTATAAAAAAACAGTAAGGAGAGCATTTGTATGGTTTTCAGAGTTTACACAGAGCGAAAGAGTGCTTTTTCCAATGAGGAGGAGACTTTAAGAAATGATTTCGTGACGCTCCACGGCATAAATGGACTTGACAGAATAAGGATATTGCGCCGCTATGACGTCCAGAACATCACAGAGAATGTTTTCAAAAACAGCGTCGGCAGCGTATTCTCAGATCCGAGAACCGAGAATGTATTCTTCGACCTGCCGGAGGATGCTGTTGCGGCCTTTGCCGCAGAGTATTTGCCCGGACAGTATGATCAGTGCGCGGATGCTGCCATGCAGAGCATACAGCTCATATCCCTCAAGGACAATGAGGACTGCCGTCCCATTGTCAGAACGGCAAGGGTATATCTGCTTTATGGCAATATAACGGAAACCGACCTGAAGGAGATAAAGGGCAGGCTCATAAATCCTGTTGACAGCCGCGAAGGGCAGTTGGAGCCCTATGAGAGCCTTGAACAGCACTATGACGAGCCTGACACGGTTGAATTCATAGATGGATTTACAGAGCTTGATGACGACGGTCTTAAAAAGCTCATTAATGACATGGGACTTGCCATGGATCTTGCCGACGCTGTTTGCTGTCGTGATTATTTCCGCAAAGAGGGCAGGAATCCTTCCGTTACGGAGATAAAGGTTCTCGATACTTACTGGTCGGATCATTGCCGTCATACGACGTTCAATACCCATATTGATTCCATAGAGTTTGAGGACGACGATGTCAAAGCGGCATATGATAGATATATGAAGCTGCGTGAGGAGATAGGCGATAAAAAGCCCGTATGCCTCATGGATATAGCCACAATAGGCGGCAAGTATCTCAAGAAAAAGGGCAAGCTGACAAGGCTTGACGAATCCAAGGAGATTAACGCCTGCACAGTCAAGGTCGAGATCGACCACAAGGGTGATAAGGAGCCTTGGCTGCTGCTGTTCAAAAATGAAACGCATAATCATCCGACCGAGATAGAGCCCTTCGGCGGAGCGGCGACCTGTGTTGGCGGTGCTATCCGTGATCCGCTTTCCGGAAGGGGCTATGTATATCAGTCCATGCGAATAACGGGTGCGGCCGATCCCACAAGACCTGTTTCCGAAACCATTCCCGGCAAGCTCCCGCAGAGGCGTATTGTGCGTGAGGCGGCGTCGGGCTTCTCGTCATACGGCAATCAGATAGGGCTTGCGACAGGACTTGTACATGAGATATACCATGACGGTTATGCGGCAAAGCGAATGGAGGTCGGCGCGGTCATCGCCGCCGCCAAACAGGAGAATGTAAGGCGAGAGGAACCCTCTGCCGGGGATTCGGTCATTCTCATGGGCGGCAAAACGGGACGTGACGGGTGCGGCGGCGCGACAGGAGCTTCAAAGGCACACACTTCATCTTCATTGGAGCTTTGCGGAGCAGAGGTTCAGAAGGGCAACGCACCTGAGGAGAGAAAGCTTCAGAGGCTGTTCAGGAACCCAACCGCTTCCCGAATGATAAAACGCTGCAATGACTTCGGCGCGGGCGGCGTTTCCGTTGCTATAGGCGAGCTTGCGGACGGTCTTACGATTAATCTCGATAAGGTTCCCAAAAAGTATATGGGACTTGATTCGACCGAGCTTGCAATATCTGAATCGCAGGAACGCATGGCGGTCGTTGTTGAGAAAAAGGATGTTGAGGAGTTTATAAAGCTCTGTGCCGCAGAAGGCGTTGACGCCGTAGAAGTTGCAAGCGTTACCGACGACAATCGACTGACCATGTATTTCAAGGGTCAGAAGGCGGTTGATATTTCAAGGGAATTCATTGATACAAACGGTGCTGCCAAGCATACGGATATCCGTGTTGCAAAGCAAAGCGTGTACCGGGATAATAAGCTTACAGGCAGCTTTGCGGATAAGCTTAAAAAGACAGTTGCCGATTTAAACGTATGCTCCCAGAGAGGACTTGCCGAAACATTCGATTCGACTGTTGGTGCAAATACCGTTCTCCTGCCCTTCGGAGGGAAAAAGCAGCTTACTCCGACACAGTCTATGGCGGCAAAATTCCCCGTGCTTGACGGTGAAACAAAAACCTGCTCAGTTATGAGTTATGGCTTCGACCCTTATATATCCGAGGCTTCTCCCTATTACGGCTCATACATGGCTGTTGTCAATTCGCTTTCCAAGCTTGTCGCTTCGGGAGCTGATATGGACGAGTGCTGGCTGAGCTTCCAAGAGTATTTTGAGCGTCTTAGAACAAACGAGGCATGGGGCAAGCCGCTTTCCGCGCTTCTCGGTGCGCTCGACGCTCAGATAGATTTCGGAGCCGCTGCCATAGGCGGCAAGGACTCCATGAGCGGAAGCTTTGAGGATATATCCGTTCCTCCTACGCTCATATCGTTTGCCGCCGCCATAGGCAATGTTGATAACATCATTTCGCCTGAGTTCAAAGCGGCGGGCCATGAGATTTATCGTCTGAAAGCTGTTAAAAGGGAGAACGGACTTCCCGACGCCGACGGTCTGAACAGGCTCTTTGATATCATAGGAGCCGGAATAAGGGACGGAAGCATAGTGTCCGTCTATGTTCCCGAAAGATTCGGAGCGGCTGAAGCCCTCTTTAAGATGGCTATAGGAAACGACATAGGCGTTAAGCTTGATACCGATGACTTGTTTGAGTCGGAGTGCGGTTCGTTCATAGTTGAAGTTAAAAAGCCTGTTGCGAACGGCTGCGAGGGTGTAGTTTGCGAACGCATCGGCGTTACCGTTAATACGCCTGAGTTGGCATTCGGCGGGGAAACCATAGGTCTTTGCGAGCTTTCCAAGGAGTACGATTCAAAGCTTGAGGGAATATTCCCAAGCAACTGCGACAACGGCGATATGATGCGGATTGATTGTGCGGATAAGCCGTATGTAAAGCCGTTCGGCATCAAGACCGCTTCACCAAAGGCTGTAATCCCGGTTTTCCCCGGAACCAACTGCGAATACGAAACCGCAAGACGCCTCAATAATGCGGGATTCAAAGCCGAAACGGTTATTATCAGAACGGGTTCCGCCGGCAGCCTCAGGGATTCCATAAAGGACTTTTCACACGCTGTAAACGAGTCCGAGCTTATGTTCATCCCCGGAGGATTCTCCAACGGCGACGAGCCTGACGGATCGGGCAAGTTCATAGCGGCGTTCATCAGAAACGCGGAGTGCGCAAGGGCGGTTGAAGGAATGCTCGAAAGGGGCGGTCTTATAGGCGGCATATGCAATGGATTCCAAGCTCTCCTGAGAACAGGTCTTCTCCCGTTCGGAAGGATTGTTGCTCCGACAGAGGATATGCCCGCGCTGACGCACAATGTTATCTCAAGGCATATGTCCAGAATTGTTAAAGTGAGGGTTGAAACCTCCAATAGCCCGTGGCTGCGAAACGTGAGGACAGGGGAGGTCTACAATGTTCCCATATCCCATGGTGAGGGAAGGTTTGTTGCGCCGAAATCTGTCATAGAAGCTCTGGCGGCTGACGGGCAGATAATTACAAGATATGTTGACGATAACAACGAGCCTTCGATGGAGCAGTTGTTCAATCCCAACGGTTCATACGGCGCGATAGAGGGCATCTGCTCGCCGGACGGACGAGTATTTGGCAAGATGGGACACTCGGAAAGGATAGGCGACGGTCTTTACAAGAATGTAGCCGGCAATTATGATATGAAAATATTTGAGTCGGCATACGATTTCTTTAAATAATACAAAGGTTTATTCGCATAAAAGGAGAGCATATGGCAGTAATAATTGATGGAACCGCTATAGCGGAAAAGGTAAGAAATGAGGTCAGGAGCGGAATCAGCGACCTTGTAAGGGAGAGGGGAGAAGCGGCAAGACCGAGCATGGCTCTGATACTTGTCGGAAACAATATGGTATCCCACAACCTTGTTCGCATGAAGGCACGTGATTGTGAACAGGTGGGTATAATCCCCAGAATAATCGAGCTGCCTGAGGAAACACATGAGGACGCGCTGCTCTCATTCATTGAAACGCTCAACAGGGATGATTCGGTCAACGCGATACTCTGCCAGCTCCCCGTTCCCCAACAGATATCCACCAAGAAGCTTCTTGCGGCAATAGATACCTCAAAGGATGTTGATGGCTTTACAGCAAGAATCGACGCGGATAAAACGGATATTGCCGCTTGTACGCCCGCCGGAATAATGCGTATGCTCCGCGAATATGACATAGACGTCAAAGGGAAGCATTGTGTTGTCGTCGGAAGAAGCAATATTGTCGGCAAACCGATGTCTATACAGCTCTTGCTGCACGACGCGACCGTTACGGTCTGCCACAGCAAGACGCAGAATCTTTCAAGCTTCACAAAACAGGCTGATATACTTATTGTCGCTGTTGGTCACGCGAGGCTTATAACCGCAGATATGGTAAAGGAAGGAGCGGTTGTTATTGACGTGGGAATGAACTATCCGGAAGGAAAACCCGTTGGGGATGTTGATTTTGCAGAGGTAAGCAAGCGCGCTTCGTACATCTCTCCCGTTCCAGGAGGAGTCGGGCCTATGACAAGGGCATATCTGCTCAAGAATTGTCTTGAGCTGGCGAAACAGTATCGACGGTAATTGACATCATAACCCGGATAAAAACAGCAAATAACAGACAAGCATGGAGCAAAAGTTTCCGCTCCATGCTTGTGCTTCTATAAGGATTTATATGCGTCATTACACGTTTTCAACTGCGTTGGCCTTTAATGCCTGCTCCTGACGCCTGATATATCTCTGTCTTGTGGTTTCGGAGAATATGAAATGCGTAAGCGCGGTGATTGCCCAAGAGATTGGATAGGAAAGATAAACTATCCATAACTCATCAAAGGCGGGGCAAATGGTATATATCCAGATTATTCTGAAAACGCATGTTCCGATAAGGGATACGATCGTTGACGTTACACTCCTGCCCAAGCCGCGAAGTATGCCTGAGCCGACCTCCATGAAAGCAAGCAAAAAATAAGGTATCAGCATTATGTCCATACGTATAACAGCCGTTTCAAACGCAAGATCGGATGATATGTACAGGCTTAAAAGCGGCTGGCGGAATACAAGCAGAGCAACGGAACAGACAGTTGCGATTATCGCTGTCTGAAGATAACAGCATTTCATTACGGAGCCGATGCGCTTATAATTCGACGCGCCGAGATTCTGGCTTGTGAATGTTACCGAAGCCTGATAAACCGAGTTCTCCGCAACATAGGCAAATCCTTCAAGACTGTTTGAGGCGGCATTTCCGTCGATTATGTCCGAGCCTCCGGGACAAAGCCTGTTGTTGAATCCGATTATAGTTGACTGGATCAGCATATTGGAAAGCGAAAATAAAGCTCCCTGAATACCCGCAGGAAGTCCGTCCCTGATTATCTCACGCACAGCTTTTCTTTCAAGCTTGAGCTTTTTAAAATCAAAGCGGCAATAGCTGTTATCGCGCATGAGCTTTGCGCCGAGTATGATCGTCGAAGCGACATTTGAAAGAACTGTTGCGACAGCGACTCCATCCACACTCATGCTGAAAACAAGCACAAAAACAAGATTGAGAGCAACATTCAGCAAGCCTGTTCCGGCAAGTACAAAGAGAGGAGTCATGGTATCGCCCTTTGCTCTGAAAATGGCAATCAGATAGTTTGACAGCGCAATGAAAGGCACTCCAAGAAAATAAATACGGGTATAGAGCGAGGCAAGATCGAGAATATGTCCCTTGTCACCCAAAAGCTCAAGCATGGGACGGCTTATTATAAACCCGATTACAGCACATACACATCCGGTAATCAGCCCTACAATGAGGGATGAGTGTACCGAGCTTTGGATTGCGTCGGGATCGTTCTTGCCTATGTTCCTTGCCACAACAATGTTCGTTCCAACAGAGAAGCCCATGAATATATTAACAATAAGGTTGACCATGGCATTGGTGGTTCCGATTGATCCAATAGCACCTTCGACGCCGGACATGCCGGCAACTACCATGTCCGCTGCATTATAGAATACCTGCAGCATATTGGTTATAATAAGCGGCAGCGCAAACATGAAGACCCTGCTGAATATAGGGCCTTCAAGCATATTGATATTTCTTGATTGTTTAAAAAGATTCATAATCCTCACAAGACTCTATTTTAAATAGTCAATGATTAGCTAATGCCTTTAAAAGACGTCGGTTTAAAGCGTAGTCCTTCCGATACTCTTAACTGTGTCTGTATACCGATAATACTAACGGCGCTTATCTCTGCGTACAAAAGGCTCATCGACCCTGTCAAATACCAGAAGACCGTATTTTTCAGGACGCCTGTAGGCATTGCCATGCACCTCGGTGCGTCTGTATTCACGCATTCGGTCAATGTCAAAGGCAGCGATATAAATGCCTTCGCATTCGTCCGCTTCGAGTATGCAGGTATCACGCGAGTCCTCAGCGTCGGGAAGATACGCAACACCGTCGAAAGCCGATGAATGACCGTTGCAGTCGGGCTTGCGCGAAGGATAGTTGCAAGTTGCGATTCCGAGCATATTCTCATATGCCCTGCCGCGAAGCTGGGAAAGACGGTTTATCTCCATGGGACATGCGTTTGGGACGAGAATGACTTCGGCTCCCTTGAGCATGAGTATTCGCGCACTCTCAGGAAATTCCCTGTCATAACAAATCATCGCGCCGATTTTTACAACACCCTCAGCGGTTTGCAGGTCACAGACATGAAAATCATTTCCGGGCGTCAGGACACGCTCTTCGGAAAAATCACAGGTGTGTACCTTTGCATAGTCAAGCACACGCTGACCGTTCATATCGAATACGACAAGCGAATTACGTGAAAAAGCCCCGTATGCCTCAAGATATGTTACCGCTATGCAGATGCCTAGCTCCTTTGCAAAGCTCTGAAAGCATTTGATAAACACGCTTTCAGCCCCTATCGAGACCGCTTCAAGTTCATCCTTTTCAACAGGGAAGTCATATCCGCATGACCACATTTCGGGAAAGAGCGCAATATCCGCTCCCATTTGCTTCGCTCTCTCACAGGCTTCCCGCCCCTTTTCGAGCTGCTCGGATAGACTCTTGCCGGGCAATAGCTGCAATAATGCTACTTTAAGCTTCATAAGAATCAACCGTTTACTGTTTTTCAGCCTCGTTCTTGGCTAATCTCAGCGCGTCGTCGATATCCGGAACGAAGTTTTCCGAGCCAACCGCTTTAATGAACCCCGCCTTTTTCATAACGGACATCGGCTGCTCACGAACATGCGAGAAAATCAGCCTTACGTTCTGCTTTTTACAGCTTGAGTTCAGGAATTCGAGGTTTTCCATAGCGGACGCATCAATGGATGTAACGCCTCCCATGCGAAGTATCATGGAACGTGTATCATTCTCTATTGCAAAGTCAAGTATCTTGTCCGCTCCAGCAAAGAACATGGGGCCGTTATACTCGTATATCAATGTGTGCAAAGGAATCTCCTTTGCTTTCACATCGGATACGATACTCTTGTCGTCCCAGCGTCTAATGGAAGTGACTTCGGACATGCGCTTCATAAAGAGTACGAAGGCAAGGAGCAGTCCGACTATTATTGCAACAACGAGGTCGAATACGACTGTCAGAACAAACGTCGTTACCATTACAATAATATCGCTCTTGGGGGACTGGCGGCATACTCTTATGAAATGCCTCCAGCCGCTCATGTTGTAAGCGACCATGAACAGTATGGCGGCAATTATTGGCATGGGAATGAGCTTTGCAAGAGGCATCAGCACGAGCAGGAACATCAGCAGAACTACTGCGTGAACCATGCCGCTGACGGGTGAACGACCGCCGTTTTTGACATTCGCGGCAGTTCGTGCAATAGCTCCGGTTGCGGGGATACCTCCGAATATGCCGGAGGCAATGTTTCCTATACCGAGGGCTATAAGCTCCGTATTGGAGTTATGACGATCATTTATCATGCCGTCGGATACAACACAGGAGAGCAAGCTCTCTATGGCGGCAAGTATGGCTATTGTAAACGCGCTCGGAGCTACGGCGCGAACCGTGTCAAATGTGATAGAGGGGAAGGAGGGGGAAGGAAAGCCGGACGACAGATTGGGATACAGCGTCCCGATGGTGTTGACGTCAAGTGATGTCAACTGAACAAGGAGTGTTCCCACTATAACCGCAACTATGGATGCGGGAATCTTAGAGCATATCTTTGAGAATATTCCACATTTGGCTTTTCCCAAGAGCGGGAAAAGTATCAATACAGCCATGCCGATGACGCCGACAATGAGGGCGTTTATATTTGTCGTTGCAAGCGATGAAAAGACGGCTTTGACCTTGTCCATCGTTTCAATGGCGTTGGTACCCGGAGCAAATGTCAGACCAAGGAAATCCTTGAGCTGTCCGATTATTATTGTAACGGCAATTCCTGCTGTAAAGCCCACGGTTATTGTCATTGGGATGTATTTTATAAGCGCGCCTACGCGGAAGACGCCCATGAGTATGAGTATTATGCCGGCGAAAATGGTTGCGACAATCAGCCCCGAAAGGCCATGCTGTGCAACTATTCCGGCGACTATGGCGGCAAAAGCAGCGGTGGGGCCCGAAATATTGACCTTGCTTCCGCCAAGGAACGCTATTATAAATCCAGCGATTATAGCGGTATAGAGTCCCTGCTCAGGAGAAACGCCGGACGCTATTGCGAGAGCAATGGAGAGTGGAAGTGCTATTATGGCAACTATTATGCCTGCAATAATATCGTTTATGAGTTTTGAACCATTATAGGCTTTTAAACATGAAAAAAATTTAGGCTGAAACAGTTTCATATTTTACTGCGCATTAAATAACGCATCCTCCAAATCTGTTTTTTGAAGTTTTTTTGAAAAAACGGCTTAAAAACGGGCCTCCCTGATGGGAAGCCCGTTTTTGCTGAATTCATTCTCCGAAGAGATGAGCATTACAGTTGGGGCAAATGGGATCGGATCCTGCCGTAATCATATCCTCCTCAAGCGGAACGACTTCACCGCAGTTGGGGCAAGTGAAAAAATCAAAATCATCTTCCCAATCGGATTCATCATCCTCATCCTCGTCCTCAATAAGGAAACCGAGAACCTCGTCAAGATCATCAATATCGTCATTTATCTCGTCAATACTGCTCTCGATAACATCGACTCTTGCTGATTCGGTTTCGATACTGTCGGCAATGGAGTCAAGACAATCGGCAATGGCGCGCATGAGCTTGGTGTTATCGTCGTCGGCAAGCTTCATACCGTCCATAAGTCCGCGAAGGTATGCGATCTTATCCTTCATCAGCAACGCTCCATGTACTCGCCGGTACGGGTATCAATCCTTATGCGGTCGCCCTCGTTGACGAAGAGAGGCACGTTTACGGTATAGCCTGTCTCGACGACAGCCTGCTTTGTGACGTTGGTGGCTGTATCGCCCCTGACGCCGGGTTCGCACTCTGTTATGGTAAGCTCAACGAAGTTGGGAGCCGCAACGGAGAAGGCCTTGCCCTTGTAGAAGCGGATTGTAACGTTCATGTTCTCAACTATGAAGTTGATAGCATCCTCAACCTGATCGTGGTTAAGTTCGAGCTGCTCATAATTCTCAACATCCATGAATGTGTAAAGATCGCCGTCATTATAGAGATACTGCATCTCACGAGTCTCGATATGAGCTGTGGGATACTTGTCGGTGGGGGAGAATGTCTTCTCAAGAACAGCACCCGTCATGACGTTCTTAAGACGTGTACGAACGAATGCAGCACCCTTACCGGGCTTAACGTGCTGGAAATCAGCTATAGACCAAACCTGACCGTCTATTTCAACGGTGACACCCTTGCGAAAATCGCCTGCTAAAATCATAGAATACCTCCAGATAATGTATTAGAAATTTGCTTTATACCGAAGCGGAGATCCCCGCGTTAGGTCAAATAATTATAAGCTGCTTTGTTGTGGAAGCGAGGTTTATAAAACCGTCCTCCGTCAAAACGCAATCGTCCTCTATACGGACGCCGCCAAGTCCCTCGACATATATTCCCGGTTCTACTGTTATCGTTGAACCCGGAACAAGCGTATCCTGCGACCTTGTGCTTGCGTAAGGAGCCTCATGTATATCCAATCCGAAGCCGTGACCGAGGGAGTGGCCGAAGCATTCGCCATAGCTCTCCTGAGTTATTATGTCGCGGGCGACCCCGTCAAGCTCTTTTGCGGACATATTCGGATGAAGCTTATCAAGCGCGGTGAGCTGAGCCTTGAGGACAATGTCATAAATACGCTTTAACTCGTCGCATGGTTCACCGATGGCTATTGTTCTCGTCATGTCGGAGCAGTAACCCATATATTTGCATCCGAAGTCAATGACTACCAGATCGCCCTTTTGGAGCTTTCTTGCGCCGGGCGTTGCATGGCAGAGCGCACCGTTGGGGCCGGAGCCCACTATGGTGTCAAAGGAGTTTTCCTCCGCTCCGTGAACGCGCAGCAGGTAATCCAACTCGTTTGCGACTTCCTTCTCGGTCATGCCTTCATGTATTTTGGTTATAAGCTCCGCAAACGCAGCATCGGCTATTGACTGAGCTTTTTTCAGGCACTCGATTTCATAACCATCCTTGACAAGCCTGCACCTGTCAATATCGGGCGTCATGGGGACAAGCTCAACGGGCAGATCCTTGTAGCTGTTGAATGCGCGAACGGTCAAATAACCGTCTTCGAATGCACATCTTTTAACACCCATACGGGTAAGGGCAGCCGTTATCTCATCCGTTGCGATGGCGCGAGAAACCTCTATGACATCAATGGCAGAGCCGCATTGCTCCTTTGCCTGAATCGTGTATCGGAAGTCTGTAAGCAACGAGCGACCGTTCCTTGATACTATCAGAACTGCCTCATCGCTTGTGAAATTGGAAAAATAGCGTATATTGGTTTTCGATGTAATAAGTGCGCCGTCGATGCCATGCTTCTCAAGTATGTCCATCAACCTTTCACATCTTTTAAGCAACATAAAAAACCCCCTTCTGCCATATATGGCTGCAATTATCAAGCATTATCCGCTGCGAGGAAACCGTTGCTCCTCAACAACAATACATTATAACACTTTATCGTCGATGAAACAAGAGCATTTTTGCCTTAATATGCTGTTTTTTTAATTGATTGAAGGTCTGTTTGCGGTAATGAGGCGTTTTAAAAATGAATTTACCGTATTGAAAGCCTTAAACGCCCATGTAATAAAGCTCATGACAGGCTCATATTATATCACAGGCAAACACAGAGGAGGAAGTGTTAATGTGAAAAAGAATACGAAAGACGGTATCAAGGGCGAAACGGAGGAGCTGCGAAGGCTCATAGATAACTCATCGTCGCTTATGGCAGCTCTTATAATTATGCTTGCCCTGCTTTTGTCCGCAAGCCTTCCCAAGTCTATGCTTGAGCTTGTATATGCTGTTGCGCAGCCCCTTGTTGCTGCGGACATGCTTAATGACGGCAAGGGAAAAACCGCTGCCGAAGCGACGAAAGATCCATATGTATATATCCAGCTTGCCGATGTGGATGATGACGTCGGCTCGGATGTTCTTATTAGGCTTATAGGCATCGAAAAGAGCAGCGAGATAATGTCCCTTGCGGGAAGCGAACCGAGCATTTTGATTTACCATACACATGACACGGAGGCTTACCGCAAGGAGGAAAACTCGGACTATATAGAGAGCGGAAACTGCCGTACTGAGGATGAACGATACAATGTATATGCCGTTGGCGAGGAGCTTTGCCGTATCCTGCGTGAGAAGTACGGCATAATAGCCATACACGCATCGGAACAGCATGAGAAGCCCCTTATCACGACAGCATACTCAAGGTCGTTGGAAACAATGCGCAAGTACAAGCAGGAGTATCCGTCCATCAATATGTTTATTGATATTCACAGGGACGGTGTCGCCGATACAGGATATGAAAACGACTTTGTTACCGTCGATGGCATTGAGTGTGCGCGTATGATGTTTGTTGTAGGGACGGGCAAGAGCGGCAAAAGCTCACAGTACGCTCCTTCGGAGAACCCTGATACCGTGAATGATATGCCGGATTTTGAATCCAATTATGCCCTCGCGGCACGCCTGACGGAAACGCTCCTGTCATATAACGAAAGATTCATGCGCAATATAAACGTCAAATCCGGAAAGTACAATCAGCAGATGTCCGATAAATGCCTGCTTGTGGAGGTGGGGCATAACGGAAACACGCTTCAACAGGCTAAAAACTCCATGTACTATCTTGCGAAAGCAATAGCGGGACTGGGAGAGTGAGCTGCAAAACAGGCGCGATTTTGGAGAATCCTTTTCGCACCTGTTTTGCTTTACATTATCAAAGGAGACTTTTTCAACATGCCATAAAGAGATGACCGCCGGCAATCAAGTCGGCGGTCTGTTGCTTGATGAGTTTGATAACGGCTATGCAATGCTATTACAATGGCAAGAGCTGATTGAAAATGTTTCATAGTTGCCTCCTGAGAAATAATATTTTTACATCCTTAATAGCAAGGACATAAATTCAACGTAGATAATAATTAACTAACGTATCAAGAAAATGTTGTTTTAGCCATTAACTTTCAATTAAGATTTGCCATGCTGTGTTTTCTTAACACTACACGCAAAAGTGGCTCCTCTGATTTTTAAGTTTAATAGTTTTAGAGCTTTATTGCATTTATCACCGTCATCTAAAGTTAATTATACTCAATAAATTGGGCATAATCAATAAAAGAAACGTGATATATTGTGCGCGGAGGTGTGACATGATAAGTTATAGACCGTTGTGGGAAACATTGAATAAAAAGAATGTTTCCACTTATGATTTGATTTATAAGCAAGGTATATCTGCAAATACGGTTCACAGAATGAAGCATGGCAAACCTGTTACGACAAAGACCATTGACGAGCTATGTATTATACTGAATTGCAACGTAAGCGATATTATAGAGTTTAAAAATGAAGAGACATAAATGTATAGCTGACCCCTTAAAAAATCCGAGCATCCTTGTGTGAATGCCCGGATTGATATTCATATGCAGAATCCTTTGATTGAACAGTTTGAAAATTATTTATCCATATTCAGCTCTTCGGCAACGATGTAGAGAGGCCTGTCCTTCAGCTCATCATACATGCGGTTGAGGTACATACCCTGCAAGCTCATAAACAGGAGCGTTATGGCATTCAATCCCACAAGCCCGCACAGAGCCCAGAGCCAGGAGGGGAAGGCTATTCCGCAGCAGGCGAGAACTATGAGAGCGATAAGCCCAAGTCCTGTGATGCCGAGAAGGAATCCGCCGAACTCGCCGCAGAGGGTAAGGGGACGGTCGGAGAAGCCGACTATTCCATCGGAAGCAAGGCGGAGCATCTTTTTGAGAGTGTACTTGGTTTTTCCAGCAAAACGCTCGTTGCGCACATACTCGATGGGAACCGCCTCAAAGCCCATCCAGCCGCTCATGCCGCGCAGGAAACGATTATGCTCGCGCATACGGAGGAACACATCGGCTACCTTGCGGTCGATAAGACGGAAATCACCGGTGTCGAGTGGAATGGCGGATGCGCTCATGGATTTAAGGACGCGATAATACGCGAAGGCTGTAAACTTTTTGAATATGGTTTCGCCCTTCCTTTTAAGACGTTTGCCGTAGGCTATATCAGCTCCGTTTTCCCAAGCCTTGACCATATCGCCTATAACTTCGGGCGGATCCTGCAGATCGACGTCGATTATTATAAGTGCATCGCCCTTAGCCGCGTCCATTCCGCATGTGACGGCGGTCTGGTGTCCGAAGTTGCGGCTGAAGGAGCGAACCTTGACCTGGGGGTTGTCCTTGGCTATATTGCGAAGTATCTTCATGGAACCATCACGGCTGCCATCATTCACATAGATTATTTCATAATCATATCCGAGCTTCTTCATCTGAGCGTCCATCTGCTCAAAGGAGATCGGAAGAACCTCCTCCTCATTGTAGACGGGTACGATGAGCGAAAGCATTTTATTCATTTGAAGCCTCCTGAGTATGGATTGAATTTTAAGCGCGGTGAACGTGCTTTTTTACATTATAACAAGTATACGGCTCAAATGTCAATCTGAGTTGATATTTTTATATGGCTTTTTTGGAAAAAACATGTTAAAATATCAAAGCCGAAAACAGGAGGTCAGTATTATGGCACTTCCAAGCCTTGATAGAATTAAGATGGGACGAGCGGCGTTTATCGACTGCCGTCGCAGCGACTGCGGGATATGTGCGTCTGTATGCGGGTTTTCCGCAATTAGCATCAGCGAAAACGGATGCGTGGACGCTCATCCCGATATTTGTGTCGGCTGCGGGGGCTGTGTTTCAAAATGTCCCGACGGCGTCATACGGCTTTTCAAATATCGTGCTGACGATGAGTTTGAGGTGACATTTGCCCATGACGGAGAACTTCCGGATATTGGGGATACGGTCTGCATCAAGCCGATTTATAAGAATGAGTCGATTCAAGCTTCCGTCACTCAGGTTATCCCTCGGGGGGCGGGCAGCTTATTCGGCATTATAAGAGCCGTATATAAACAGAAGCAATAAATACAAAGTCTTTTAAACAATTATTATAAATGAAAGCTGAAAGGAATTAACACATGGAGCTTCATCCAATAGTAACATCCCTGCTCGACACCGACTTGTATAAGTTTAATATGGATCAGGTGATCTTCCATAAGCACACGGATCTTTGCGGTCAGTATTATTTCAAGTGCCGTAATGAGAATATCGTTTTTACGGAGCGTATGGTCGATGAGATAAAGGCACAGGTGGATCATCTTTGCTCATTGAGTTTTACGAAGGATGAGCTTGATTATTTGCGTTCAATCAGGTTCATCAAGAACGACTATGTTGAGTTCCTGAGATTATGGCATCCGATCCGCGACTATGTCAGCATTAACCGCAGCGAAAACGGCGAGCTTTCCGTGGTTGTTGACGGCCCGCTCTTTTCCGCCATGCAATTTGAGATATACCTTCTTGAGATAATAAACGAGGTGTATTTCAGAATGGCATATGATTATGACGAGCTTATCGAGGCAGCGAAGAAGAAGCTGGATAAAAAGATAGCGGCATTCAACGACGGAACCTATAATTTCAGATTTGCCGAGTTCGGATGCCGCCGCAGGCTTTCGCGCGAGTGGGAGGATGTGGTTGTGAAACGTCTTGCGACTGAAACCAAGAACTGCGTCGGAACATCCAATGTATATCTTGCCAAGAAGCATAACCTGACTCCAATTGGCACATACGCACATGAGTATGTTCAGATGTATCAGGGAATAGACGAGATACCGCTTTCTTACACCAATCATTATGCCATGCAGGACTGGTATGATGAATACAAGGGCGATAACGGAACCGCGCTTACCGATACGCTGACAACGGAGCTTTTCCTGCTTGATTTCAACCGCTCAATGGTAAACAATTACACCGGCGTTCGCCATGACAGCGGCGATCCTTTCGAATGGGGAGAAATGATGATTAGTCATTATAAGAAGTATGGCGCCGATCCAAAGTCAAAGCTGCTCCTGTTCAGCGACAGTCTGGACTTTGACCGTGCGGAAAAGCTGTTTAATCATTTTAAGGACAGGGTCAAGGTATCATTCGGAATAGGCACATTCTGCTCGAATGATACATCCGTTGAGCCGTTGAATATAGTAATAAAGCTCCAGTATGTGAACGGACAGCCTGTCGCAAAGATTTCGGATTCACCGGGAAAGTCAATGTGTCAGGATGAGGATTACCTTAAATACCTCAAAAACTCCGTCGCCTTCAGGATAGCAAGGCAGAGGGGGCAGCAGCTTTAATCATTATTTAAATGACGATTGAGTCAATAAGCCTTCAAGATATTGAATTTACAGCCAAAGGGAGCCGCACCCGCTCGTGCAGCTCCCTTTGGTTACGGACAAACAAAGATTTGATACATCCGATTGTTCGGTTCTAATCGGAAACGGTATAGAAAAAACAACACAAGCGTGAATGCTAATTTAAGCCACGCTTATGTTGTTCTTAAACTTTAACACAAGTGTTAAGAAATCTTTTTTTCTATCTCAGCCGGATCCATATTCAAGACGGTAGCAAGCTCGGTTAGAATAATCATTTTTGCGGTTGCAAGCATCTTTCTTTCACCGGACGAGAGTCCCTTTTCCATCTCACGAAGGCTCAGACATTTGACAACATCAGCCAAATCATAAATACCGCCGCTGCGCATCTTATCCATGTTTTCACGATAACGCTGATTCCAGTTATCGCTGCCGCGATTGCCGGGTTTCTTCATATACAGTATGACATCATCACATTCATTTGGAGCAATCAATGAGCGAAGACCTATTGACTCAGCACTCAGGACGGGAACAAGCGCAGTTACCTTACCGTTTCCAAACCGCAAAGAATAATAGTCGGCAGTAGCTCCGAGAACGGTTTGACTGACTATTCTTTCAACAGTGCCTACCCCATGCATGGGGTAACAGACCAAATCCCCAATGGTAAACAAATCATTCCTCCGGAAATGTATGGGTGATTAAACCTCACACCATAACAGAATTGATAAGCAGCAGCGCAAGCCATATACTTTATCCGATACTATTATACTTAAAAAACACGGCAATGTCAAGCAAAATATACCTTTTTTATGATAAAGCGTACATCAGTCTGTCACATTCACAGCAACATCAAGGGCAAGCTCCATCATGGTCGTAAAGCTGTTCTGGCGTTCCTCCGCGGTGGAATTGGGTTCCGTTCCAAGGAGGTTATCTGAAATCGTACAAATGCAGAGAGCATTCTTTCCCGCCCGCGCGGCATTCATATAAAGAGCTGCGGATTCCATCTCGACAGCAAGAACACCCATTTTCGACCATGCAAGGGTGCTGTTTGAATCATCATAGAAATTATCCGATGAAAACAGGTTGCCCACCATGAATTTCAGCCCCATTTTCTCCGCCGATTCAACGGCTTGCCGCAGCAGCTTGAAGCTTGATATTGGAGCATATGTGCCGGGAAGGCAGAATTGGGAAGCATAATTTGAGTTGGTACATGCACCTTGACCTATGACTATGTCTTTTACATGCAGATCGGGGTGTATTGCTCCCGCAGAGCCGATGCGGATTATGTTTTCAACATCATAGAAATTGAAAAGCTCATATGAGTAGATGCCCATTGAAGGCATACCCATTCCGCTTGCCATAACCGTTATGCGCTTGCCGTTGTAAAAGCCCGTATAGCCCTGTATGCCTCGAACATCGTTGATAAGAGCTGCGTCTTGTAAAAAAGTCCTTGCTATAAAGGCGGCACGCTTTGGATCCCCTGGCATCAGAACCGTCTTTGCCACATCCTTGAGCTCTGCCGTGTTGTGCGGTGTCGGTATACTCACAGATTTCACTCCTTTAAATATTAAGTGTTTTTAAAAAGCGGATCGTGGAGAACACGCTCCACGATCCATAGCGGATTATCAGTCACGGGTTTTTGTTCTGACTTCCTCAACGACCTTTGCCTTGAAGTCGTCAAGCTTCATCGTTCCGAGGTCGCCGCCCCTTCTTGAGCGCACGGCAACAACACCGTTTTCGACTTCCTTATCGCCGATTATAAGCATATAAGGTATCTTCTGCATCTGAGCCTCACGAATCTTAAAGCCTATCTTTTCATTGCGAAGGTCTGTTTCAACCCTGAGTCCCGCGGCTTCAAGCTCGGCGGCGATACTGATTGCCTGTTCCGCTGTACGATCCGTCATTGCCATGACCTTTACCTGAACGGGGGAGAGCCACGTCGGGAATGCGCCGGCAAAATGTTCGGTGATTACGCCTATGAAACGCTCGATAGAGCCGAATACCACTCGGTGTATCATTACGGGTCTGTGCTTCTGACCGTCGGCGCCTGTGTACTCAAGCTCGAACCTTTCGGGAAGCTGGCTGTCGAGCTGAATTGTGCCGCATTGCCATGTACGACCAAGACAATCCTCAAGATGGAAGTCGAGCTTGGGGCCGTAGAAGGCTCCGTCGCCCTCATTGATAACGAAATCCTTGCCCATCTCGGTGATAGCCGCCTTTAGAATCTCTTGATTCTCGACCCATTCCTCCTCGGTGCCGATATGATCCTCAGGCATTGTGGACAGCTCTATTGTATACTTCAAGCCAAAGAGTGAATAAACCTCGTCAAAGAGTTTGGCGACATTCTTTATCTCGTCCTTCATCTGCTCCCTTGTCATAAAAATATGAGCATCATCCTGCGTGAAGCAGCGAACCCTGAAAAGACCGTGGAGCGCGCCTGAAAGCTCGTGCCTGTGTACAAGACCGAGCTCGCCGCAGCGAAGGGGAAGCTCACGGTACGAATGCGGCTCAAGCTTATAAACGAGCATTCCGCCGGGGCAGTTCATGGGCTTGATGGCATAATCCTCCTCGTCTATAACCGTGGTATACATGTTGTTCTTATAATGCCCCCAATGGCCGCTGCGCTCCCAGAGCGTACGGTTGAGGATTATGGGTGTAGAAATCTCAACATAGCCGTAACGCTTATGAACCTCATGCCAATAGTCGATGAGCGTATTCTTCAGAACCATGCCCTTGGGGAGGAAGAAGGGGAAGCCGGGGCCTTCATCCATTATCGTGAACAGACCAAGCTCGCGTCCTATCTTTCTGTGATCGCGCTTTTTGGCTTCCTCAATTCTTGTTATGTACTCGTCAAGCTCGGATTTCTTTTCAAAAGCTGTGCCGTAAATGCGCTGGAGCATTTTGTTCTTTTCGCTGCCGCGCCAGTAAGCTCCCGCAATGCTCATAAGCTTGAAATTCTTGACCTTGCCGGTATTCTCAACGTGAGGACCTGCGCACAGGTCAACGAAATCGCCCTGACGGTAGAAGCTTATTATAGCGTCCTCTGGCAGATCTTGAATAAGCTCGACTTTGTAGGGTTCATTGCGCTCCGCCATGTATTTAATTGCCTCCTCACGGGGAAGCTCGAAACGCTCAAGAGGCAGCTTTTCCTCAACTATCTTGGACATCTCCTTTTCAATAACGGCAAGCTCATCGGGAGTAAAGGGTTCCTCGACGTCAAAATCGTAATAAAAGCCGTTGTCGATAGCGGGGCCAATAGCAAGCTTTGCTTCTGGACGAACCTTCTTTACAGCCTGAGCAAGTATATGAGAACCCGTATGACGAAGCGTCCATCTTCCATCCTCATCGTTGAATGTGAGAAGCTTGAGCGAGCAGTCATGCTCAATGGGTGCAAAAGCATCATGACGCTCACCGTCTATCTCGGCGGCAAGCACGGACTTGCGAAGACGCGGACTTATGGATTCGGCAATATCAAATGCCGTTATTCCGCTTTCGTATTCCCTTACGGAGCCATCCGGCAGAGTTACATGTATCATTTTCATATCTCCTTTGATAAATTTTTTAAATAAAAACGTCCTCGGAATAATCCGAGGACGGCAATTAACCGCGGTTCCACCTCGATTGGGAAAATCCCCACTCGAAACAGTCAGATTCAAGGATGACTGAGCTTCCTTTCGGTCACATGGCGGTAACTTGACGAGCCGATTATTCCGCTTGCAGCCTGTGACGGAATTCTCTGAAAAACGGTTTATCGTAAAGTCGTGTCCATGATCTTCCCGATATTCGGTTTATGTCAGTATACCACCATAAACAAATAATGTCAATCACATTTTTTGTATTTTTGAACATATTAGTAATGACATTCTTTTTCGGGGGAGATTTGATGTATCTGATATCAATAATGAGTATTGATTATAAAAGGGAGTTACCCGTTTTTTTAAAAAGGAGGCTTGAAAAAAACGGCGTCAGAGCCGTAAGATCGGAGGAGGGATTGGTGCAGGTTGAGGTTGAAAGGGATGGCATAGCCGCACTCTCAAAGGTTCTTGCCGACTTAATGCTTTACGATCTAAGACCGTTTGAAATAATGCGTCTTATCAATTTGCTTCCAAAGGAGCTGAGGGATAAGGGTATCATATTTCAATATTCACTGAAAATAACATCGGAGTGCCATACACGCGATCTGATCGAGAAAAGCATTGCCGAATACCTGCTGGCAGAGAGCGTTTTTGTTGTGGAAGGTTTTTTAAGATTCAGAAATACGATTATGCTTGAGGAATGGGCAGCCGCCGTCGATAAAGCCGGCGAGGAGCATTTGTTAGCTGTTGAGTACAGAGATATTCTTAAAACCCTTAGATTGGTGAACAGCATCGACGCAACTGACTGTGAGGACAATGGCGCGGTTGTGATACTTTATGGCGACGGGAGCTGTACGATAACGATGGGCTGTATCAGAATAGAATGCTGCAAGGTTCAGCAGAGCAGGATAATCTCTTTGCTTGTGACGCTCGCACCGATGAAAGTGACCGTGTACGATCTTACCGATGGCTCAGGCATCAGGATAACAAATATACTTTACGCGGTATTCAATAAAGCCATGACGTTGTATGTTATGGGAAAATGAACCTGCGATATATCCCCGTATTTGCAGAAAAAACAACGGTTATTTTAAGGCATTTGAAGGTCAATGCCTGCCTGATTCGGAAATAAAACAGCAGCGGCACAGGCACATTGTTTCACTAAATACACAATCATTTAAAAAATAGGCTCGAAAAAACTTATCGAATATGTTATAATGATAAAATCAAATTATGATGTTGAATTGAAGAATCGAAAGGATATGAGATAATGTCTAAGAGAAACGGAACGGTACGCGCAATGCTCCGATGGATTCGCGTACCCGTAATAACGGTAATAGGAGCGGTATTATTGGCCGTCTTCGTAATTCCGTCAATATATCTTAGAGGTTCAGAGTCGGTAAACGGAAGTGCTGACCGTATTGCCGAGGTCGAACCCTCCCAGGAAAATCAAACGAGCGAACCTTCCATGCCTGCCGATACCGAGGCTGTATCACAGATAACCGTATCGCCGGGTGAATTTGACGGTAAAACATTTCACATAGGTGATAAGGACGATGAGGTGATGAAGATACAGAGCCGTCTTATGGAGCTGTATTATATGGCTGCCGATGAACCTTGCGATACCTACAATCAATCCGTTGCAAACGCGGTAAAGATTTTTCAGCGTACCCACAATTTGAATGAAACGGGCATAGCCGACGAGCCGCTGCTGAATCTGCTTTTCTCGTCATCAGCCAAGGACTATGTGCTTGAGTTCGGCAACAAGGGTGAGGACGTTTCAACACTTCAGCAGAGACTTGAAGCTCTTGGCTACTATTCCGAAAAGCAGAATGGTTATTTTGGTGTTGCGACAAAGGCGGCACTTGAGGAGTTTCAGGAGGTCAATTCGATAACGGTTGACGGACGAGCTGACATACAGACAAGAGAGCTGCTGTTTTCGTTGGATGCACTTGACGCCGATGGCGATCATATTGTATTGGAATCGACGGATATATTCGGTACTCCAGTACCTTTGGTAACATCGACCCCGTTGCCTTTTGCGCCCACGGGTACTCCGGAGGTCACTTCCGCACCGACGGCAGCTCCGACACATACGCCCGCTCCAACCAATACGCCCGTGCCGACCGCGACGCCGACTCCCACTCCGAGACCGACGGCGACGCCCAAGCCCACAGCCACACCTAAGCCGACGGCTACTCCCAAGCCAACAGCTACACCAAAACCCAATACCGGCACGCCGAAGCCCACAGCGACTCCGAAGCCCACGGCTACACCCAAGCCCACCCCGAAGCCTACGCCAACACCGACTCCAAAGCCGACTGCGACGCCGAGACCCACCGGGATTCCGACACCTAAGCCTACGCCCATACCTACTCCGACGCCGAAGCCTACCCCAACTCCGACGCCTACTCCGATACCCGCGTCTGATGAGGTCGAGACATTCATATCCATATTGATGGAGCAGAGAGGAAAGCCTTATGTTCTCGGCGGCAATGGCCCGGATTGCTTCGACTGCTCCGGTCTTGTTTATTATGGACTTGGCAGAATGGGAATCAATATAGGTCGTCTGACCGCGTCCGGTTACTCTGCGTATGAGGGCTGGCAGAAGATACAGGGCTCATCCTCACTCAGAAGGGGCGATCTGATATTCTTCTATAACGACGCCCGCAATTATATAAGTCATGTAGGAGTATATCTCGGAAGTGGTATGTATATACATGCTTCAAGCTCAATGGGTATGATAACAACAACGGATTTTGGCGCATGGTCAGAGTCCCATTTCGCATGGGGAAGAAGGGTTTTCGGTTGATATGATGAAGGTCAGGATGCTTGTGTTACTCGACATTCTGCGTGAATTGACCGACGCCGAGCATATACTCAACAGCAAAGCTCTGCTTGCCGAGCTTAACAGGCGCGGATATGTCACCGATCGCCGTTCGGTTTACCGTGACATTGAAGCGCTTTCGGAATACGGTTATGATGTTCAAACAACATCCAAGGGTTTTTATCTTGGGGATCGCAGATTCACGCTTGCCGAGATAATGCTTATGATATCGGCAGTACAGGCTGCTCCGTTTGTAACACAGGGCAAAACCGACGCGCTGACAAAAAAGCTTTTGAGTATGCTGAGCGTCTATCAACGTGAAGGTCTTAAAAACGCGGCAAACCTCAAGGGTGTGAAGTTCTCAAATGAAGAGGTTTACAGAACGATTGAAATGGTAAACCTCGGCATTGCGTCCGACAGAAAAATATCCTTTTTGTATTATAAACGGAGCATAATGCGTAGTGACGTCGTTCAAAGACAGGGAAGGAGATATGTGGTCAGCCCATACGCAATGGTGTGGGTGCAGGATAGGTATTATCTCATATCGAATATGAACGATAAGGAGGGGCTTACTCATTTCAGGCTTGACAGGATAAGGGACGTTCGGCTTGAAAATGAAGCTATTCGGCCTGTATCCGATGAGGGGGTATACGGCGAGGACTTCAATGCCGTGGATTATGCATCGAAATGCCTGAATATGTTCGGCGGGGAGGTCGCAAGGGTCACTCTGCGCTGCGATATGGGGTTGCTCAATGAGCTTTTTGACAGGTTTGGCGATGATATTCCTGTCAAGAAGGATGGGGACGAGCATTTTATCGCAAGGATAGAGGTTGCCTTGAGTGAAGGCTTGATAAACTGGATATGTCAGTACGGCAGCAGAGTAGAGGTAATTTCACCGCAGGAGCTTCGTGA
Organism: uncultured Eubacteriales bacterium; assembly: GCA_902787375.1. Taxonomy (GTDB): domain Bacteria; phylum Bacillota; class Clostridia; order Christensenellales; family CAG-138; genus UBA3857. The sequence continues at coordinate 7,657 of CADAGD010000012.1, read as the reverse complement.
AACAACCCGAAACCGAATAGCCGAGGCATTGAAGCTATATAAATAAATATAATTTTCTTATGATTTAAAAACATGCAAATACATGTTATAATCTAATGGAACAATATTCAAGGAAGGAATTTGTGGTTATGAAAAAATTCATCGACGAGCAGGAGATCAATGAGAATCTTCGCTTCTTAAAACAGCTTGCGAAATCTTTTCCGACTCAGGAAGACGCAATGACAGAGATCGTAAACTTGAGTTCCATACTCGCTCTGCCAAAACCCACCGAGCATTTCATGAGTGACCTTCATGGACAGGGAGATGCGTTTGAACACATACTCAACAACTGTTCAGGCGTCATAAGGAACGAGATAACAAGGCTTTTTAAGGATGAGCTTTCGTTTGAGGAGATGGAAACACTTGCCACAATAGTTTACTATCCAAGGCAGAAGATAGCTCTGGAGCTGAACAGCAGAGAAGGTGATGAGGACAGATGGCTCAAGCAGACTCTCAGATTGCTCATACAGCTCGGACGCAAGGTGTCGAGCAAATACACAAGGTCACGCGTCAGAAAGAGCATCGACCCCAGATATGCTTATATTATTGATGAGCTTTTAACAGCCCGAATCAATTTCCACGACCTTGACGCTTATTATAACGAAATCTTTGATTCCATCATTCGTTATGACTATGCCGAGAATGTCATTGTTGCTTTGACGGATACAATAAAGCGTCTTGCGGTTGAGCGTATGCACATTGTCGGTGATATATATGACCGCGGCCCGGAGCCTCATCGCATACTCGATCTGCTTCTTGAGCATCCGAGCGTTGACATACAGTGGGGAAACCATGACATTCTTTGGATGGGTGCCGCCATGGGCGATAAGACCTGCATATCCGGCGTTCTGACCAACAGCTTCCGTCATGGCAACCTTGAGCTTATCGAAGATGTTTACGGTATCAATCTTCGTCATCTTCTTATGTTCGCTCAGGAGACATATAAGTCGGCGCTTGTGTTCCGTCCGAGAAAGACCTCGGTTGACGCCTATTATGACAATCCCGAAACCAATATCAGGGCAAAGCTGCACAAGGCTATATTCGTCATAATGCACAAGCTTGAGGGTCAGATGATAAAGAGAAATCCCAATTTCAAGCTTGATCATCGTCTTCTGCTTGAAGGGATAAACAAGGAGCATTCCACAATAACCATAGAGGGAGTTTCCTATCCCATAAAGGACGCCGATTTCCCCACAATAGACCCCAAGGATCCGTACAGGCTTACCGATGAGGAGCAGGCTATAATCGACGAGCTTCAGCAGTCCTTCCTCAAGAGCCCGCGACTTCAGAAGCATATGCGCTTCTTTATCGAGCGGGGAAGTATGTATCTTGTAGTAAATAACAATCTGCTCTATCATGCCCTTGTTCCGATGAATGAGGACGGTACCTTCAAGGATGTAGAGCTTGGCGGTGTTGCGCGTCATGGCAAGGAACTGTTTGATTATCTTGATGCGGAAGTCAAGCGCATCTATCATATCGAACCGGAGGAGAGGACAGCGGATGAGCTTGACCTCATGTGGTATCTGTGGTGCGGGCCCGATTCTCCGTTCTTCGGCAAAAACAAGATGACGACATTCGAAAGAGTCGAGATAGACGATTCCAAAACACATAAGGAGAAGCGCAATGCTTATTACTCCTATCAGGATACCGAGGATATGGCTGTAAGCATTATGCATGAGTTCGGAATCGAAGACACCGAAAACTCCGTTATAGTAAACGGTCACATACCTGTTGAGAAGATAAACGGCGAAAACCCGATAAAAGCCAACGGAAAGCTCATTGTCATTGACGGTGGCTTCTCAAGGTATTATCAGAAGACAACCGGCATCGCGGGTTATACGCTTACATATGACTCCCGCGGGCTGTATATTGTTGCTCACGAGCCGTTTGTAAGCCTCCAGAAAGCGATAGAGGACAACGCTGATATCAAGGCCACTATCGACGTTCAGGACATACTCGCAACAAAGGGTCAGATGACTGTTAAGGATACGGACAAGGGCGCAGAGCTTGAGGATGAGATACACAGCCTTGAAATGCTGGTTCAGGCATACGAATACGGCATTATTAAGGAGAATTACAGCACTAAGCTCGTTAAGGTTTCAACAGCTTACTGATTAATGCATTGAAATGCAGACAAGCGCGGGATGAGCTATTTTACCGCGCTTGTTTTTCTTTTGATAAGAAAACATCTATCTCCCGTAAAGAATTGAAAGGTATTCCGCTTCTGAGCTTGTCGGCAGTAGATGGCGCAAAGCTGAACGCAGACGCATTCATGCTGAGCATGGGCAGCATATCAAGGTTTGGTTCCGTAATCGAATAGATGACGAGCCTGTCATTCATAAGATAAAGCAGGCAATGCTCCGGGCAATACCAATCAATAACCCTTGAGAGTATCACCAATTCACGCGAAAATGTCGTTATCTCCCAGCTCGGATAGCGGCGTGCAAGCTCGGTCTTGTTTAATCCTATTACATTTTCCGAGCTTGTGAATATGTATGTATGCCCGCAGGCGAGACAATGCGTGCGCCATTCGACATTGGCGGAAGGAGAAATGTCGTATTCCAATAAAGAGTTGGCATCTATATATGGCTCCGACTCGGTATCGGAATCAAGACAGCCGCAAGTGCATGTTATTATGGCGGCAATAAAAGCCCCTATGATTAACAGTACGATTTTTTTCATGAAATTATTATCTGCTCAAAGCGAGGAGGATATACAGCATATGAATATGAGAATAATGGATTCGGAGGAATACGAAGCATCGAAAAAGCTTTGGCTTGAATGCTTTGACGATGACAGCCGGGAATTTACGGATTGGTATTACAGCGCAAGAACAAAGCCCGATTATGCACTCGGATTCTTTTTGGATGGATGCAAAACGCCGATTGCGATGCTGCATATGCTTCCGATGAATATGCGGTTCGGGAAACGCGCTGAAAGCATTTGCTTTGTATCGGGAGTATGCACCAAGCCCGAATACAGGGGAAGGGGAATATGCGGCAAGCTCTTTGAAAAAGCCTTTGATATTATGAAAAAAAGAGGATTTGCCGCAACTGTGCTGCAGCCGTTTGATACAGCGTTTTATGAGCGATTCGGATACAGAGTATTCATAAAGCAAAAAAGGATAAAACTGTCAGTCGGTAGGCTGAACAAATTAGTACGAACGCACGATGATTCTTTTGGCACCCCGGATATTCCGAAAGCGGATTTTTTGGTAAAGCTCTATAACGAATCAATGAGGGGCTACAGCGGCTATTCCATTCGTGATAGGGAATACTTTATCGGCTTTATAGATGAATACTCAATGAAGGACGCTGAGCTTGTTATTAGCCCGAACGGCTGCTGTGCCGGATATGCGGAAGGAGCGGACGGGAAAACATTTCATGCGACAGAGCTGTTCTTTATGCCTTCATCGGATTATGCTTCATTGCTTCCTAAAGGGTATGAGGAGTACATATTTCCGCTGCCGGTTTGTTTTAAAGGAGGATTTGATTCCGATGCTAATATTGAAGATTTCAGCATGATAAGACCTATAAACGAGGACTTTTGTTTTGCTGATGCTTCCTTATACGGATTTGACAGGTATTGAAGCTATTCGTATGGCGAAAAACCATGATTGATTTTATGACAGAAAAACGTCTTTTTTATCATTTTTCTTTCATTAGAAAATTTTGCTTTATAAATGGTATTTAATATGCTATAATGATACGACTATAAATTGGGAGTAGTGGCTTTATATGATGACTAAAAGAAAATCATTGATGATTCTTTTTGCACTTATCAGCGCGTTTGTCCTATCAATAACGGCATATGCGGCGGCTGATATAATCAATGGTGATTTTGAGTCCGGCATTGACTCATGGGAAGTCATTGCGTATGAGAATAAGGGCTATTCTGTCGATAGCTCGGTTGACAGCTCAAAAGGGAATGTCGCTCATATTGTTTCGGAAAACGATAACGATGTCAGGCTGGTACAAGAAATCGAGGTGGAAGGAAACACCTCCTATAGGATAACCTGCTATGTCAAGACAAACAGCGTCGAAGGCGGTGCCGGAGCCAATATAGGCATATATGGAGTCAGCATATCCTCCGAGGCCGTTTTGGGAGATTCCGATTGGCAGCTTGTAGAGCTGGTAGGAAAGACCGTTGACAACCAAAACAGCATAAGGCTGTCCATAGGCATAGGAAGTCACAACGCGCTTTCCAAGGGTGAGGCATGGTTCGATGATGTAAGAATAGAGGAAGTCGAAGACGCGGCAATACTGTTCGGAAAGCAAACGGAAGCGAAAAGTGATGCCATAACCTCGAATGATGTTGCTCCGACAAGCTTTCCCTCACAACAGATACTCACAGGCTCCGCAATAGCCTTCATACTGACCGTACTCATATGGCTGTGGCACAGTACCGAGGCAAAGAAGCCTTTTAAGAAAAACGAAAAGAACGGTTGGCTGTGGATAGCATTGATACTGGCTGCCGCTTTCATCGTAAGAATCCTTCTTTCGCTGGAGTTTTACGGACATAAGACCGATATTAACTGCTTCATATACTGGGGAAAGAGGGTTGTAGCAAACGGCCCCGCTCATTTCTATGACCAATGGTGTGATTATCCTCCAGGATACATGCTCGTTCTTGGGGCGATGAGCATTCTGGACAGCATAGTAGGCGGCGGAAGTGCCGATATGACTGCCATAATCATAAAGCTTCCCTGCATTATAGCAGATCTTTTAATGGCGTACCTTGTATATCGGTATGCAAAGCGCACTATGAGGCGCAGCGCGGCACTCGCGTTAATGGCACTTGTCGCGTTCACGCCGGTAATGGCATTCGTTTCATCCGCATGGGGACAGATAGATCAGGCGCTTTCGCTTGCACTTGTGATACCCATACTGCTCCTTTATAGCCGCAGACCCGTCCTTGCCGGGCTCGTTTACGGAATCGGCATCATAATGAAGCCGCAGGCATTGATGTGCGGGCCTTTATTCGCGGTCGCGTATCTGATGTATATTATCAATGGTTCTCCCTATATGAACGCAAAGCTGAAGCAGGGAACGGCGAGGCTGTTCGGCTTCAAGACCGACAGTATCGCTTTAAGGCTCACGGAAACCGTGCTTGCCGTTATTTCCGCATTCGCGGTAATAATACTTGTGTCCGTGCCTTTCACGGGAAACCAAAGTACGTTCTGGCTTGTTGAGAAATACTACGGAACGGCAACATCATATGAATATGCGACGGTAAACGCCTATAATTTCTGGGCTCTGATCGGAGCAAACTGGAAGAAGGTCGATGTACCATTCCTCGGATTGACGTACGGCAAATGGGGAACAATCGGCATGGTGGTTTCAATTCTCTCCAGCCTGATACTCTATGTATATGCCGTCAAAAAGTATAAGATGTGCAAGGGTGCGCTTCCGCTTTCTATGGCATTCATGCTTGCGGGAATCTTCACATTCGGACATTATATGCACGAAAGATACATATTCCCCGCGCTTCCGCTGCTGATGTTCGCATACATCTTCTACAATGATCGAAGGATACTCTGCACATATATTGCTTATTCTGCAACCATGCTCGTCAACTGCATAGCCGCATTCTACTACAGCAAATTGTTCGAGTATGGATTGTATTGGGATACCAATATAATATTCTGGTGCTCGGTTGCAAATATGGTGATATTCGTATTCTTTACATATCTTGTAATTGATCTGTGCGTCAGAAACAAGCCCCTCAAGGGCTATAATGGATAAATCGAAGCCTCGGTAAAAAAGATTTCCTGAAAGGATGAGATGTTTTGAAGAAATTATTGGTTGTGCTTTTTGTGACGTTGCTAAGCGTTGCCGCCGTGCTGCCCGTATATGCGGAGAACGAAACGCTTATAACAAACGGTGACTTTGAAGAATACAACGAAGAAGACCTGCAGCCTGTCGGCTGGAGCTGTCATTCATATGAGGCGGAATATCTGAACAACACAGAAAACGCGCTGTTTACCTGTGAGCAGGACGAGGAGCGCGGTACGGTTCTGCATATATCCGTTTACAGCGACGACGATGCCGCGCTGTACCAGACGATAGCCGTTGAGCCTTCGAGTATCTACAGACTTTCCTGCTATATAAGAACCGAAGCCGTGGAAAACGGTGCGGGAGCAAATATAGCTCTGAGGGAGGTCATTGCACGCTCCGAAGCTCTTTTAGGCGATAATGGCTGGCAAAAGGTTGAGTTGGTCGGAAAGACCGGCCCCCAACAGAAAAAGCTTACCGTTTCATGCAGGATAGGCGGATATGGCGAGGTCTCGCATGGCGATGCATGGTTTGATGGTTTTCAGGTAGAAAAGCTCGAAAACGCATCAGGTGAGATAATACCGTTTTTTACCGGAACCAATGAGGACACGGACGCCGATGCCGAAGCAGGCGGGGGAAGTGCGCTGCCCTATATACTTATAGCGGTCGTTCTGATTGCTGCAGCGGTCATCTTTGTTCTGAGAAGGTCGAAAGAGGGCAAGTCGGGGAACGATGCCGTTTCAACTGCGAAGAAAGCTTCCAGGTCAATTTCCGAATTGGAGCTTATAAAGGGCTTCTCATTCTTTGACTGCAAAGGCGGAACAATGCCGGGGCCGACCGATACCAAACTGCATTTCAAAAAGACAGATTGGATTTTCACTATCGCACTCACGGCGGTTTACGGTGTGATAGCCATTCTGCGTCTTGGCACGCTTAATTTCCCGACAAAGCCATGGTCGGGAAACATAGGCGATACCGCAAGAATAGAGTTCAACAGGTCGGTAAAGATCTCGGATATATGGCAGAACTCCGGAATTTCATATGTAAATTACGTCCTGATAACCGACAACGGTGAAGAGATTGCCATGTCCGACAACGACCGTAACGAATACGGGAACATGTTCCGATGGGCAAAGCTTGAAAAAAGCTCCATTGACGCCGCGACGGAAACCACGGGTGTAACGCTCAAGGTCGTTGGCGGCGATTCGGGCAGAGCAAATGATCCTGACCTTGTGATGAACGAGATAGCTTTCTTTGACCCGGACGGAAAGCTTATCGAATGCACGGCGGCTGACGCTTCTGCTGCGGCACTTGTTGATGAGCAGAGCTCGGTACCGGAATTCCCAAGCTATTATAACGGAATGTATTTTGATGAGCTGTATCACGGACGCACCGCGTGGGAGCATATTAACAATTTAACCGTGTACGAGTGGACACATCCGCCGCTTGGAAAGCTTATAATAGCTCTCGGAATACTGATTTTCGGTATGAAGCCCTTTGGGTGGCGCATTATGGGAACGCTTTTCGGCATTGCGATGATACCCATAATGTATTGCTTCGGCAAACGCCTTTTAAAGCGTTCGAGTCTTGCCATGTTCTCAACATTCATATTCGCGTTTGATTTCATGCACTTCACTCAGACGAGGATAGCCACTGTCGATGTTTATGGCGTATTCTTCACACTTCTTATGACATATTTCATGTATAAGTTTATATGCATGGATATAGGCGATGATACAAATAAGCTGCTTAAACGGTAGCTCTTTACGCCCATCACTGTGAGCTTTACGAAGAACAGTACGGCAAGCGCCGCGCCCGTATAAATACATATCCATTTGCTCGCA
>CADAGD010000011.1 GCA_902787375.1 uncultured Eubacteriales bacterium | reverse complement strand
TCACAGCGATGTCAAGGGTGGCGGTGATACGAATCAACTTTACGATTTTTCAAGTCTTAAAACTCTCATCTCTGTGTCCAGTTTTTGTTGACAAGTGCATTCATTATTGATTGAGGTGACAGATAAGAACAATTATTCATTCAGCAATAACGGGGGGGATATAAATATGGATCGTCTTATACCTTTATGTGAAGAAAAGTATTCACCTGAAAAGGTTGAATTGATAAAGCGTGCCTCGGATTATGCAAGGTCCGTCCATGAAAAGCAGAAGAGGGAATCGGGCGAGCCATATTATATTCACCCGGAGTCCGTTGCAATATCCCTTGCGAAGATGGGGATGGATGCCGACACCGTAGCGGCAGGACTGCTCCACGATGTTGTCGAGGATGGCGATGGAATAACGGTTGAAAAGATAAGCGAGCTTTTTGGCGACGACATCGGTAAAATGGTGGATGGCGTTACCAAGCTGACCAAGACTGCCACCGATGGCAAAGTGAAAGATGAGGTTAAGAGCCGCGAGGAAAGACAGGCGGAAAACCTTCGCAAGATGTATCTTGCGATGGCAAACGATGTCCGTGTTGTTATAATCAAGCTTGCCGACCGTCTGCATAATATGCGCACGCTTGGTAATTGCAGTCCCGCTAAAAGACAACGAATAGCGAAGGAAACGCTTGATATATATGCGCCGCTCGCGGGCAGATTCGGCATGGGCGCAATAAAGATAGAGCTTGAGGATCTGTCGTTTCAGTATCTATATCCTGATGAATACAAGCATCTCTGCGCCGAAATCGAGCCAAAGCAGGAGGAGCGGATGGAGCTTCTTGAGTCCGCGAAAAAGAAGATTCAGGAGGCTCTTGCCAATGCCGGTATAAAATGCGAGATCAGCGGCAGAAGAAAGCATATTTACAGCATTTTCCGCAAGCTGAAAAAGAACAATAAAAGTCTCAGCGAGATATATGATCTCGTTGCGCTGAGGGTTATTGTAGGCAGCGTCAGCGATTGCTATGCGGCACTCGGCATTATCCACAATCTTTGGAGATCGGTTCCCGGAAGGTTCAAGGACTATATCTCGACCCCAAAAACCAATATGTACAGATCGCTTCATACCACGCTTTTCAGCGACATGGGCATGTCGTTTGAGGTTCAGATCAGAACATGGGAAATGCACCGAACTGCCGAATACGGCGTAGCGGCACATTGGCTATACAAGGAAGGCAGAGCCAAGCCCGATGAGCTTGACAGCAAGCTTGCGTGGGTGCGCGATCTCATAAGCTATGAGGGTGACGCAGACTCGACGCGTGAGTTCATTGACAACATAAAGAACGATTTCCTTTCGGATTATGTTTATGTTTTAACTCCGAACGGCGAGGCGATAGACTTGCCCGCCGGTTCCACGCCGATTGATTTTGCGTACCGTATCCATACCAAAGTCGGCAATCACATACAGCTTGTTAAGGTCAATAATACTATTTCAAGAATAGATTACAAGCTCAAGACTTATGATGTGGTTGAGATAATCACATCGCCTCAGGCGACGCCCGGCCGCGATTGGCTGAACTATGTCAAGACATCCAACGCAAAGGCAAAGATACGTCAATGGTTTAAAAAAGCCAACCGTGATGAGAACATATTAAGAGGACGGGAGATGCTTACCGAAGCGGCGAAGCGTCAGGGCATAAGGCTTTCCGATATAGTCAAGCCTGAGTACTATAATCCGATACTTAAACGCTATACATTGAATGAGCTGGACGACATATATGCCAATATAGGCTTTGGCGGCATGTTGACGAGCAAGGTGCTTCACAGATTGATGGAGGAGTACCGAAAGGAAAAGAAGCAGGCGGAGATAGAGGAGCGAACACAGGATATCGACGCGGCGCATACCGTCAGCGACGCTCAGGGACGCGAGATCATATTCATGGGTGAAAAGGATATGGTTGTCCACTATGCCAAATGCTGTACCCCGCTTTACGGAGATGACATATTCGGCTATGTGACAAGAGGAAGGGGAGTTTCAATACACAGAAGGGACTGTCCTAATGCAGAAGCCCTCCTCATGGACACGGAGAGGATAAGGGAGGTCTCATGGGGTACAAACAATTCCAAACCGTTCTCCGTGACATTGCATGTGCTGGCGTATAACAAGCTTGGTGTAATGAACGATATTACGACGCTCCTTCATACCATGAAGATTAATACAAGCTTTTTCAATGCAAAGCCGCCGGTTGACAGCGATTGTTTTGAAATAACAATGACTCTCGATATAACCAACGCCGAGCAGCTTAATGAGCTTATAAGCAATCTGCACAAGCTTGATTCTGTGGTTGAGGTTGAGCGGTCTAACAAATCATAAGAGGTAATATGAGGGCGGTAGTACAGCGTGTTAATAAGGCGTCCATAGAGATAGACGGGGAAGTGGTCGGCTCAATAGAACGGGGATTTCTCGTACTGTTAGGCGTTCATGTTTCGGATGGTTTTACGGACGCGGATTACATCGTAAAAAAAATATCCGGGCTGCGCGTTTTTGAGGATGAGAACGGAAAGATGAACAGACCGCTTTCAGACGTGAACGGCGAGCTTCTGATCGTTTCGCAGTTCACACTCTATGGCGACGCAAGACATGGAAACAGGCCGTCGTTTATCGAGGCGGCACTTCCCGAAACGGCAATTCCGCTTTATGAGTATGCGGTCAAAAGGCTTTCTGAAACATTCAGGGTACAGACCGGTGTGTTTGGAGCGGATATGAAGGTGTCACTTGTGAATGACGGCCCGGTTACAATACTTATGGACAGCAAAAAAACTTTCTGAGAGTTCAGTATGATTAACATTAAAAGCATTCCAACAGGCCCTCTTGCGGTGAACACATACATCGTCTGGTATGGTGAGCCAACCGATTCCAAGCTTGAATGTGTCGTTATCGACCCGGCAAATTCGGGCAAGGTTTTGCGTGCGCTCGATGAGCTGAATCTGACATGCAAAGCCATACTCATAACGCACGGTCATTTTGATCATATAATGGGCGTTGCCAAACTGAGAGAGAGCACGGGAGCGAGGGTTTATATAAACCGCCTTGATTCCGCTGCAATGAATGATAATGGAGCAAGTCTTGCCACCATGATAGGCGTAAGGGTAGATCCGTCCGAGATAGATGTTTTTGTTGAGGGCAATATGGATTTTACGGAAGCGGGAATAGACTTTCACGTCATTCATACCCCCGGACATACACCGGGAGGAGTGTGCTATGTTATTGAAAAGGAGAGAGTGATATTCTCCGGTGATACGCTGTTTCGTCTGAGCTGCGGCAGAACCGATCTTCCGGGAGGCGATACGGCGGCACTTATGGATTCGATAACGTACAAGCTCTTTACATTGCACGGCGATTATCGCGTCCTGCCCGGTCATGAAAGGGAAACAACTCTTGATTATGAGCGCATGAATAATATTTGCGTTCTGAATGGTATTGTTGAATGAAACTCATAACGAATAAACCTGAAATGTTCAATGATCTCTGTGATGAGATAAGGCTCTTTCTTCCAAGGGAGGAGATAATACTTGCAGAGAATGAATGCGCTGATACCGATACATTATCTGTTTATCTGACGGCTGACGGAGATTTCAGAGCCGACGCTGTGCTTTTAAAGGATAGTGAAAGGTTTGCTTATTCCCATATTACGCCGTATCGGGGCGGCTCAGAGCTTATAGAAAAAAGGTACGGCAAAAGATGTATGAAGACAGCCGTATTTCGTGTCATGCGCCGAGCCTTTCCGGATATGCTCATACCATGGGGTTCGCTCACGGGTATACGTCCAACAAGACTGCTCCGCGAGCTCATATTAACCGAAGGATATGATGAAGCAATCCGACAGATGCGGGAGGAGTTTGATGTTTCGGAAAGCAAGATAATGCTTGCCGATGAGATAAACAAGATACAGCTCCCGATAATTAACAGCAGCGCAAGCAATATGTTTGGCGTCTATGTGGGCATACCGTTTTGCAGAACGAGATGCTTGTATTGCTCGTTCGCTTCACAGTTAAGAACGAAAAAGACGGATATGGCTGCATACCTTGCCGCGCTGCATAAGGATATAGAGATGGGTTCGTCGATGATGAAAGCCAAAGGCTATGAACCGCGTTCATTTTATATTGGAGGAGGAACTCCCACCATATTGACCGCCGATGAATTGGACGAGCTTCTTGATAAGCTGTGCGAATGTTACGATACAAACGGCAGGGAGTTTACCGTCGAGGCCGGACGCCCGGATACCATAACGGTTGAAAAGCTGAAGGTTATGAAGCGTCATGGAGTTACAAGGGTTTCGGTCAATCCGCAGACCATGTGTGACAATACGCTCAGGCTTGTCGGAAGGGATCATAACTCCGCTGACATTATCAGGACATACGAGGATGTCCGCAGCATTGGATTTGATTCTGTAAATATGGATCTGATAGCGGGACTCCCGAATGAAAATGAATCGGATTTTTATAAATCCCTGTGTGAGGTGGAAAAGCTTTCGCCGGATTGCCTGACGGTTCATACTTTGGCTGTCAAGCGCGCCTCAAGACTCCATGAACATATGGATAAATATGAGCTTCCGTCCGTCGCAACGGTAGAAAAGATGGTAAAGATGGGGTTTGAGGCGTCAAGACGCATGGGAATGAAGCCTTACTATATGTATAGGCAGAAGTACATGACTGGCAATCTTGAGAATGTGGGATATTCAAATGATGATGCTATCTGCATTTATAATATTGATATGATGGAGGATTCCATGAGCATAATAGCCCATGGCGCAGGGGCTATGAACAAGCGTGTGTTCAGAGAGGGCGGAAGAATAGAGAGGATACCCAATCCAAAGGATATTGATACATATATAGAAAAGCTCAGTTACACTCAGCGGGAGAGGGAAGCTCTGTTCAGCTTGGAGTAATAACGGAAATAATACTGCCAATTACGCAGCAAGGAATAACAAAAAGCTCACCGCGAGATGAGCTTTATTGTTAAAACTAAATTTTAATACTTACGCTTACGGGCAGCCTCAGCCTTCTTCTTGCGCTTTACGCTGGGCTTTTCATAATGTTCGCGACGCCTTGCATCAGCCAGGATACCTGAGCGGGCACACTTGCGCTTCCAACGCTTGAGGGCGCTCTCCAGGGATTCATTTTCACCAACATGAATTTCCATTGACCTATTTCCCCCCTCTCTCATGCGGAACATACGTTCATTGAGCGTAAGCCCAAACCACCATATAATTATACTTTAATCAGCAGCAAATGTCAACACCAACACGGGCAATTTTTAATGGTTTTTCATAATATATCCATGTTTGATTGACAGGGAGGGGTTTTTGATTTATAATAAAAATATATTAGCATGGGGGCAATTATATGATAAACGAAAAGTATCAGGCGGAAAGAGTAAGACTGGCGAAGCTGAACGCGGAGAATGAGGGGGATAGGGAGCATCCCGTATTCGGTGAGGGAAACAGTCAAAGTCCGGTCATAATGTTTATTGGCGAAGCACCGGGCAGGGAAGAAGCGGAATGCGGCAGACCGTTTGTCGGAAGAGCGGGCAAGCAGCTTGACAGAATGCTTGAGCTTGCCGAGATAGACAGACAGGCTGTTTTTGTTACCAATACCGTGAAGTACCGTCCAACCAAGACATGCAACGGACGAACGAGCAATCGTACGCCAACCGCAGATGAGATCAGGGAAGGACTTGCCTTGCTTCGCTATGAAATAGCCGCTGTCAGACCGAGAGTTATTGCGACACTTGGGAATGTTCCGCTTTCGGCTGTTGCGATGTTAGCCGACGAAAGCCTTGAGCCCGTAAAGGTCGGAGCCGCGCACGGTGCGCCGATGGGTTTGATGATCGACGGGGTGCATTATATAGCTTTTCCGCTTTATCATCCTGCCGCATCCATCTATAACAGGGCACTGAAGCCCGTGCTTGAGGACGATCTCGTAAGGCTTGGAGAGCTTTGTCGAAGCTTATGAAAAACAATATAAATGGAAACAAGCGAGGAAAGCATCCGCGCTTGTTTTTGATTTTGACAGTTTCTTATTTATGATTTCTCTTATTCCTGCGGATGACGATTTCGGAAACGCCGAGGACTATCATGGCGACAGCGGCAATTATAGCTATTACTCCAAGAACCCTGAACCAGCTCATAAGCCTTGTGCCTGTATCCGTAATGAGTCCGTCGAGTTTTTTTCCGAGCTCCGAGTCATCCTCGATAACATCCACACTTCCGCCGTTGTTGGTTGGATCGTTAGAAGGTATCATCTCGCCTATATTCATACGTTCCGCGGTTACATAGGCCTCGTGAGTGTGCGTATTGCCTGAGGGATCCTCGGCTGTCAGTATGAATACAAGATTGCTCAAATCCCCTATGTTGACGGTGACACTTGCCTTTTCGGTCTTTCCGACGTTCAGGCTTTCAAGCTTGTAAATCTCATAACCAAGCTCCTTTTCGGTTACGGAAAGGTTGTGGTAATCGAGGGAGCCTGTATTTTCAAACGAAAACTCGAAGCTTATAACATTGTCCTCGCTGAGAGAGGTTGTTGTTACGGCGGTGAATGTAAGACCGAGCAGCGAGCTGTCAATATACGGGCGAACGACATAACTCGAAGTATTATCCTTAAAATCCGTGCCGTTATAGTCCTTTCCGTCTATGTTGAAAACAACATAGCGCACGGTGGAGGGGTTGGAGACAAAATACTGAAGCACCTTTGTTTCACCGACAGCGAGCGAGAACGAGCCGTTTGAGACACTTGAGCCGCGCTCATCGGTAACAACAAGCGAGCTGAGCTTCTGGTTGCCGTTGTTGGTTAAGTAAATGGTGAATTTCACACCGTCGGGCGTAGGAGTTCCCGCTATTATCTCCTTCGTGAGCTGAGATTGAATAAGCCCTATTGTGAGACTTGCTACATTCTTGACAAGCTCCGTGGAGTTGCCCTGAGCATAGAATTTGACAACGGGGGATGACACGATAGTCGAATTGCCCATCGTAAACGAGTAGGTGAATACTTTAGTAGCTCCGGGTGTGAGTGAGAACGGGCTCAGAAGGGGAGAGGACGATCCCTTGACGTACCTGTCCACAAGGGTTATGTTGGACAGGCTTATTGACCCGGAGTTTGTAAATGTATAAGTGAGCGTTACCTCTGTACCGACGGAAGCGTTTACCGGATTGGCTGTACGCACAACCGTAAGGTAGGGAGATGTGTTAAGACGGCTTATCTTGCAGGTGACTGTTTCGGACTTTTTCTGGCCATTGTCGTTCCAACTGACCGTAAATGGCAGTTCGACGCCTATCATGCCTGAGGAAACGGACATGCTTCCCGTAAAAGTCTTTTTTGAGCCTGCGGCAATAACGACCCCCTGCGTGTTGAAAGAGACACCATAGGAGTTTGAAATCGTTATATTGGTATAATCACCGACAGCCTTTGTTCCTATTGAGGAAACGGCTTTAGTTGAGATTATGCCGGAAACGGAAGCTTCATCTTCCTCGCCGCCGGGCAGGGAGCCGGTACCCGCATCATCCGTTTCGGAAGGCTCCGGAGTGGATGGAACCTCAGTAGGCTGCGGCCCCTGAGTGGGTGCGGGGGTAGGCGTTCCAGGGACGGTTGTGATGGTCGGCTTATCCGTTTCGACCGGCTTGGCTGTTGGGGTTGTGGAGCCGCCTGAATTGTTTGTATTTGTAAGTGTTATCGAAACCGTAACCTTGCCCTCGGAAGCCAATTCACGCGGGGTTACTGATATTGAAACATGAGCCGTTGAAGTGGCAGCATGGACATAATTTGGCATTACAGCACAGATCATGACTGCACAAAGAATGATAGACATGATCTTCTTTAATATTCTGTTCAAGACTCAAACTCCTCTCTTTTACTGAATAATTATTATTATACCCCATTATGGGCTTAAAGAGCAAGTATAATCTTCAAATTCAGAATGTTTTTTAATCATATATTTTTGCGATGCACTCAATAGTGACAATTTGCTTAAATGTGTTGCAATAATGCTTTAAAATGATATAATAAATGATGATAATACTGTAAAAGAAGGAGCGATTGACATGGGTAAACTCTTGCGGATTGGTTTGTGTCTGACATTAGCTGTCTGTTCCATACTGTGTTCCTGCGCGCTCGACGAGAAAAAGACGGTCGATATGTCGCGGACGGTTATATCAATTGGAGAGGAAAAAGCAAGCCTTGCTGTATTTAAGGCACTCTTTGATAAGTATTTGCCATACATGCAGACTGGCGGGCAGGATCCTTTAAACGACAAGTCCTCGCTTGAAAGCTTCCAGGATTGGATATTGGACTCCATATCAATGGATATGGTAATAAGGCATCAGGCGAAGCTTGCGGGCTTCAAGCTCAATGACGAGCAGGAGAAGGAGCTGAGTGATCAGACCCAAGAGGAGATAGATGAGCTATATGATCGGCTGATGGAGTATGCCGAAAAGAGCTTTGCGGAGGATCAAAGCGTTACCGTTGAAACGTATTTTGACGGTCTTGTCAACTCCGAAGCAGAATACTGCACAGGTATAGCGATGAGTTGGGATGACTATAAGGAGTATTACAGAGCAAAGGCGAGAGATTCCTATATTGTCCGTAAGTACAAGGAGGCTGTGTGCGCTGAATTTGAGCCAACCGATGACGATGTGATGAAATGGTATCAGAGTGCGCATGAGAGCGACAAGGATAAATATAAGGAGTTCCCGGAAAAGTATAAGGCGGATGAGGAGCTTTACGAACAGTCATTCGGGCGGGATGATAATGCTTATCCCATTACATATGTTCCTGCGGGATACGCAAGGATAATGCACATTGTCATAAATCCGAATGGTGAGCTTCCGAGCGAATACCATACCAATAAGGAGCGCATGAATGAGCTTAAAGCGGAATTCAATGAGTTGGCGTTTGAGGATGCTGTGAACAGCACTCATACGCATTCGGAGAGGATAACTGAGATAATAGCCGAGTATAACAGACTGAAGGACAGTACGGATAATGAGTTCGGCAAATACGTTGAGGATGCGAGAAACAAAGCGTACATGGCTTTTGGGGAGCTTGAGCATGGGAAAGTTTTCAGCGATGTAATGCTGAAATACACCGAGGATGAGAGGGTCATCGGCAGCGGAACCGCCGAAGGCTGCAAGTCGTTCCAAACAAGGGGAGAGCTTATAAGCCTTGAGTATAAGAGCCTCAACGATTGGAGCGAGGGTGTAAAGAACGAGTTTAAAAAGCTTTCGGTCGGAGAGTATTCCAAGGTCTTCTTCGACAACGGAGCGTATCATATCATCTATTATGCCGCTGATGAAGCATCCGGGGATGTACCCGTTGACAAGCTGTATGATGATATAAAAATCGTTTGCAGCAAGGGCGTACAGGACAAGCAATGGGAAGCCCTGGTTGACGAATGGAAAAATGATCCCGAACTGACAGTTGATTATGATTCGATAAGGTCGGTTGGGATTGAAGATTTAAAGAAGCATACAGGAGAATAACAGAATGAGATTGGATAAATTTTTAAAGGTTTCGAGGATAATCAAAAGACGCACGGTCGCAAATGAGGCGTGTTCGGCAGGTCGTGTAACTATTAACGATAAGGTGGCAAAGCCGTCTACCGAGGTCAAGGAAGGCGATATAATAGGCATAAGACTCGGAGCCAAGCTCTTTACAGCCGAGATATTGTCAGTACGCGAGTTTGCCTCCAAGGAAACGGCGGATGAGATGTACCGTGTCATATCAAACGAGTGATTGAGTGATTTGAGCGTCATGTCCTGCGGGCATGACGCTTGATTTAGAGTGATTTATATGAATACAGAGAACAAAGATAACAAAGAGAACAAAGTATGTGCCATATTGCTTGCAGCGGGCAGTTCAACAAGAATGGGACGGGATATGGACGGCGTTCCGATAAACAAAATGCTTGTGGATATCTGCGGCAGAAATCCTATCGAGCATTGTGTGAGCCGCTTTTCAAAGCATGTTGACGAAATAGTGATCGTCGTTTCAGAATCGACGGCTGATGCGGCGAGACATGCCGCCGAGATGACCTCAGTCCATGTGAGTATTGTTATGGGCGGTGCAAGAAGGCAGGACTCCGTGCTTGCGGGAATAAGAGCAACGCGATGTGAAACGGTCGCTATACACGATTGTGCAAGGTGCATGGTATCCGACGAAACTATAGGACTTGCCATAAAGAGCGCAAAGGAGTTCGGCTCAGGCGTCGCTGCGGTGAAAATGCGCGACACCGTCAGAAACAGCACGACTTTTGAAACGGTTCCGAGGGATGAGCTTGTTCTTATGCAGACCCCGCAGTGTTTTGAGAGAGAAGGCTTGCTCAAGGCATATGAAACAGCGGGGGAGGTCACGGATGACGCTGCCATTTGGCAATCGCTGTATGGGCATTTGAGGCTGACTCCCGGAAGTATGGAGAACCAGAAGCTGACGGAGAGCAATGACATTGACTTTTTCAGAAAGGTGTGCGGAAACGATATGAAGATCAGAGTTGGCATCGGAGAGGATACGCATAGACTTACCGAGGGCAGGGAACTTATACTCGGAGGCGTGCATATACCGTTTAGGCTGGGATTGCTCGGACATTCCGACGCGGACGTATTGGTACACGCGATAATAGACGCGCTTTTCGGAGCCGCGGCAATGGGGGATATAGGACGGCATTTTTCTGATAAGGATATTCAGTACAAGGGCATATCGAGCATGATATTGCTTGAAAGAACCGTTTCGATGCTGAAAGCAAAAGGTTTTTCGGTATCGAATATCGACGCGGTTATAACCGCGCAGGAGCCGAAGCTTGCGCCGCATATTGAGGCTATGAGAAAAAACATAGCCGATGTCATAAAAGACATCGGCATTGATGATATAAGCATAAAGGCTACAACTCCGGAGCACCTTGGGCCGGAGGGGAATTTAGAGAGTATCACCGCCAGAGCCGTTGCTCTTGTCAATGGGTTCTGAGGCTTCGACGCTGTCTGCGTCTGAAACGTCATTTTCCCGCGCATTGCTGTTAGAATCAGCTTCGGGGATTATGGCTTTTTCATCAGAGCTTTTTGCCGCGGAATCCTCCTGCTCATTATTGGCAATGCTTTCCGAGTCGTCCGAGGAAGCATACTCAGGGGATGATTCTGCAACAACTGCGGATTCCTCCATGCCAGGCTCGTTATCACGATTGCAGCATGAGCAATCGCGTTGACAGGATTCACATTCATGGTCGCAATACGGCTTGCCCGCTTTGTTTGTCAGCTCGCGGAACGGATAGCTTCTGACTTCAAATGTCCCGTCGGCAAGCTGAACCTTGACGGCTGTCGTTTCGCTTATAACATTGTTTTCAAGCACGGTGCCTGTGCCGTCGGGGGTTATAACATCCTTGCCCACGCGCGGCATTATCTTGTGCATTGCCTCGTAGCCTGCCTGTTCAAATTTTAAACAGCACATGAGCCTTCCGCATATACCGGATATTTTGGTCTGGTTGAGCGAAAGGCTTTGTTCCTTTGCCATCTTTATGGATACCGGTATGAAATCGTTGAGGAACGACGCACAGCAGATGGGGCGTCCGCATACGCCCAAGCCGCCGAGCATTTTGGCTTCATCCCTGACGCCTATCTGGCGAAGCTCGATTCGCGTTTTGAATATTCCGGCGAGGTCTTTGACCAGTTCACGGAAGTCCACCCTCCCGTCAGCGGTGAAATAGAACATTATCTTTGAGCCGTTGAAAGCGTATTCGACCTCAACAAGCTTCATAACAAGACCATGTTCCTCTATTTTGGTCTGGCAAATTGAATAAGCTTCCTTTTCCTTCTGCTGATATATACGACGCTGCTCATGATCCTCCTCGGTTGCGACTCGCATCACGGGCTTTAACGGCGTGACAAGCTGTTCATCGGGAACCATGTGCGGTGCTTCGGCAACGTCGCCGAATACGATTCCCCTTGATGTATCGACAACTACACCGTCGCCGGGCTTTATCTCAAACTCAAGTGGATCAAAGTAATATATTTTACCGCCTTCTTTAAAACGGACGCCAATTACCTTACTCATTAAAAACTCCTAAATAATTCTCAAACTTTACGGCTTTGCTCATCGGGCAGACCGAGCATGGAAAGCTCCGCGAACAGTCTGTCAAAAGCGGCTCCGCATGATGCGTTGGTTGCAAGACGCTGAGCATTTTCCGTTATCCTATCTATAATACAACCTATTTGGCCCATTGTAAAGTGGAAACTGATTTTTTTAAGCTCATTTTCTATATCCTTACAGAATTCGGACGAAAGACCGAATTTGAGCCGCATCATATCATGGCAGGCAAGGAGAAGGATTTCGTTTGCTTCCGCAAAATCAGTTCGCTCTCGTTTGACCTTTGACCACTTAAAATCAGGATATGATTTAAGCGAGGATATAAACGCCGCTAAAACGCCGCGTCGAAGCTCACGAAAGTCCGCATCATTTAAAAGCCTTAACGCCCTTGCCGTGACAAATCCGCTCATCATGGAATACTGCAATGCCTCATCAGCCGACGCCCCGGCATCCTTCAGACTTGCAGTCAGCTCACCAATATCGGGGGAGGAGAAGCGGATAATCATACACCTTGAGCGTATCGTCGGCAGTATTCCGTATTCATTGCCCGTCAGGATTATATGGGTGTTTTGAGGAGGCTCCTCGATGACCTTGAGCATTGCGTTTTGCAGTATGGGGGACAGCAGATGCGCGGAAAGGAAGACGACCACGCGCCCCCTTTTGCCATAAGTTTCCCTGTAGATTTCGGGCCGAATGACGTCACGAAACTCACCGATGGTTATTGAGCCTCTGTACTCCATATAATCGGGTTCGTTTTTGAGCCTTTCGGTATCAATGATATCGTAAAGGACGAGCGAAGCTGCCGCTCTTGCGGCGTTGTCCGTTGAATCATGGTCGTTGCCGGCAAACAGATAAGCATGCAGCATTCGCCCGGAAAGTATGGATGCTTCAAGCTTTTGAAAAAGCTGGTTCAAAATGTCAGTCCTCGTCTACAACAACAATATTCCTGTCAACAAGTCCGAAAAGATATGCACCGGAGCGTTCCTCATTCAGAAGGAACTCAATGGCTTCGGGAAGTATCTTTTCGCCGGGGAACAGTATGGCGGTTCCGGGAGGATAACATCCGACGGTTTGCGCGGAAATCCTGCCGGCAGCCTCGTCAAAGCTGACATAGGAGGTCTTTCCGGTGAGAGCCTCCCGGACGGAAAGTACGGAATCGCCCCTGTACTGGGAATAAACGGAGGAGGTGTTGGGGGTTACATATTTTTCGTTCTCCGTAAGTCCCATATCCTCAAGCGCATTAATACACCTGTCATACCACTCATCCTTATCTGCGGGAGTGGTTATGAGCGTAACGCATTCCACATCGGCCATTTCAGGATACACGCCGCGCTTTTCAAGCTCCATGCCAAGCATATGCCCGGTCATGCAGGGGGTGGATATGTTTACCCTTGTAATATCATGCAGATGCCTGTCCGCCCTGCCGAGTACACGGACGCCGCGGAGCGCACGGAGCCTGTCCTCGAAAGCTGCAATGCGGTTGATATGGCTGTCCCAATCAAGTGGCTCAAGAACAGACCTCTCGATAGAGAACATAAGCTCATACGAAGGGCTGGTTGACTGGAACACGCTTATCATCCTCTGGATGGTTGACCTTGAATAAGGACAGCTTTCGCCCGTCAGCAGTATGGCGGTCTGAGTTAGAGCCGCAAGGGTTTTATGGGAGCTAACACACCAAATGTCCGCCTCCTTGGGAACGGGAGGAAGCTGATCGGAAAATGCGAAATGTGCGCCGTGTGCGCCGTCAACAAGCAGTAAAGCACCGTGCCTATGGGCGACCTCGGCTATCTCGGCAATGGGCGAGGTCTCGCCCCTGTATGAGGGCGACGTCAGGAAAACCGCGTCACAGGGATTTTCTGTGAGAGCCTTGTCAACAGCCTCGGCGGTATATGTGCCGTATTCATCGGGGAAAAGAGGAAAAACTTCCTGTCCCGCAAGCGCGACCGCATTGATTGCCGACTTATGACATCCACGCCCAAGCAGTACTCGTTTTCCACAGCCGACTGTGAAAAGCATCGCAAGATTGCAAGCAGTTGAACCGTTTACCACAAAAAACGCATTCTTAGCACCAAGAACCTTGGCGCAAAGCTGCTCAGACTCCAAAATGGCTTCAGTAGGTGAGTTGAGATTATCCGTTCCGGGAACTTCTGTCACATCGTATGGATAAAGCATACCCTTATGACCGGGCATGTGAAACCTTGCCGTCTGCAAGTCGGCATAACTTTTTGCAGCTTTGAAAACAGGAAGCCTTGCCATTATTTTTCCATTACACCTCTTAAATATTTTTTAAACTCCTCGGTCGGGTTGAAGAACAGCCTGACCTTTTTGTTGTTCTGCGTGTATACGAGGGAGAAGGAAAGCTCCTTCTTCCTTGATCCGCAGACCATCTCCGAGTCGGCGGAGTATTCGGCTCCGGCGTCAAGGAGAGCGACAATATCCTCTTTGCTTATTACAGCAATTACGGATCCTTTTGCGCTTACCGTGCGCTCTATTACAACAGTCCCGACGGGGTAGGGATAATCCTCATGTATTATGTAGTCATCAAAACGAGGATCATACTGCGCTTCGGGTTCCTTGTAAAAGACTGTGTAACGCCAGCCGACAATGCGCAGCCTGTAAATGATATACAGCAAAGCGGCAAGCATTGCGGCAAGTATGTAAATCGGAATGTTGCTGTTAAAGCTGTTTTTCAAAACGGTCGCAACAGTTCCGGCAAAGAGAAAGAACACTATCAAAACAATGAATATCAGGGTATCGGTTTTGCCTGAACCGTTGATTTTGTCATCACTTTCCTGATACATAAGGGAAACCTCCAAATAATATTCGCGTCATTTTAACATCAACCGGGCGTTATGTAAAGACCTATTTTTCCCAAATATAGACATTCAGGTCAACTTTTCCGTCAATAACCGCCACTCCCTCCTGTTTGAGCAGTTCTTCCTGTCGGTTTACACCTCCGAAAGCGAACGCGGAGGAGAGATGCCCGTTCCTGTCAACGACCCTGTGACACGGAATAATTCCCGGCTGAGGGTTGACATGCAGGGCGTACCCTACGACCCTTGACCAGCGCGGATTTCCGACAAGTCGGGCTATCTGTCCGTATGTTGCGACACATCCTTTGGGGATGAGCTTTACCTGTTCATATATCAAATCGAATGTTTTTCCCAAAGCATTCCTCCATATTGTTTTTATTGATTATCGCATGTATTCTGTTCGGGAACGGGAATCAGCGATACGGGCTTGCCGTCCGTGAAAACTATCGAATAGCCGTAGCCGGGTTCGGGCGTGTATTTGAATCGGGCATTCTCCGTCGGAAACCACCGTGCAAGCAGACCGCCTATAACGCCGCCATGCGTTATGCAAACAGCGTCGGTATCTGCGTGTATCAAAGGCTCAAGAGCCTCCATCGCCCGCTTGGTCACGATAACTCCGCTTTCACCCCCCGGACATACATTGGATTCATTGTCGCCGGTTATCCATTTGATGTAATCGGGATCGTCCTTGAGCTGCTCATAAGTGCGCATTTCAAAACTGCCAAAGTCAGCTTCGCGCATTCCGTGAAGTACATTGTGCGGAACATCCCCATAGATAGCTTTAAGCGTCTGCTCGGTGCGGAGCATTCCGCTTGTAAAAAACAGAGGGGCGGAGGGGTATTTGCAGCTTTTCTTCAATAATTCGATGTGACGGAATCCATCCTCGGTCAACGGAAGGTCGGTACTGCCGTAATAGAGCCTTCTTGCAGTTCCGTCCGTTATGCCGTGCCTTATCAATGTCAGCTTCATTTCAGTACCTCCGGGATACCGCAGAATATTCTTGTTACCGATTCGGCATTCCTCGCAAGCGCGGAAAGAGCCATTCCATGATACTCTCTCCAAAAACGCTCATCAGCATCCATCGGCACAACTCCGCACCCGATTTCTCGTGAAATGACTATGGAGTTGAAAGCCATTCCCGGAAAGTCGTCAATGAAACTGTCGAACGGCTGCCTGCTTAAAGCCGCCCTGCGGGTAAGCTGCTCAAAATGAGTATAGCAGGCATATTGTCCTTCGGGATAACCGCCGGCAAAATCAAATATGTCTTTGCTGTCGAGAGAGAATTTCTTTACGGCGTATGTGAGCTTTCCCTGATACGCGCCGCCGATTATAAGTTTCATATATTACCTCACAAGTATAAGTGTGGCAAGCCCAACAAGCTCACCCAAAGTCAATGCGAATCCCGATACATCCCCGTTCATGCCGTCGAGCTGTCTGAACGCATGGGCGGCGAAAAGCCAATATCCGACGCCTGCTGCAGCGGGGGCGATGCCGTGAAGACCGCATATCAAAACGGAAGCCGCGACGGAAGCAATAAATGCCAATGACGGAACGATTATAAATGAAGCTCTCCTGTCACGCCCGATATTTGTGTATTGGCTTGTCCGCATGGGGCGAAGCGTCAGTACAGCTAAGGAGGCGCATGACCTTGACGCGACAGGAATCATCGCAAGCGGAATCATGTCGGCAATATCAAGCCTGCGTGAAAGGAGCAGGCTCCATGAGCAAAGCAGATACAGAACAACGCATATGACCGCAAAGGCTCCGCAATGCGAATCCTTCAAAATCCGCTGACGGGTTTCCAAATCACGGCGGCTCATAACGGCGTCACATACGTCCATGAATCCGTCTATATGGATGAAACCGCTGAGAAGCAGGGGAGTAGAGCTGAGCAGCACCGCGCTGATCGTATGCGGACATTGTATCATGTTGAGAAGAAACAGCAGAAGCACCCAAATGCCGCCTATTATTAAGCCGATAAACGGAAAACAGGCAAGCTGCTGACCTCTTGCGGACTCATTCCATATATGAATCGGACAGGGGATGGAAAGGAACATTCCCCATGCCATAAAAAAACCGTAAATCCAAAGCATGTTTCATATACCTCAGTTTATAATTTAAGAAGAAGCCTGCCTTTTCTAACTGTCATTATGCCGCAGCTAACCTCATATACTGCGTCGAAGACCTCTGCCAGCTTTCGGCATATCAGGGCAAGGGAGTACCTGTATTGTTCGGTTATCTCATCGAAACAAAACCCGTCACGAAATATCTCGTCGCATACGCAAACGATGTTCTTTACATTGTCGGAAAGCTCAATAAGGTCTGACACCACCCGCTCATGGGCATTGATATCGGGGGTATCGCCTGCGAACATCTCGTTTGCGAGAAGAGCGGTTACGCTGTCAAACAGCACGGATGAGTTTTTGTCAACAGGAAGCTTTGAGCATATATTCCTTCCGCACTCGATGGTTTCAAAGCCACAACCGTCACGGTCTGTTATGTGCTTTTCAATGCGGGCGGAATCCTCTTCGTCAACAGGCTCCATGGTTGCCCAGTAGTATTTTGTTCCGCCCTGCGCAAGGGAATCCGTTATCTCCTGGGCGATATGGCTTTTCCCGCTTTTGCTTCCGCCTAAAACAAGTATTTTCATATGCGTCCTATTTGCTGCGTATTGCGTCGAGGTACTCGTCGTCTATGGACGCCTCGTCAAATGTATACATATCGCTCATAACCGCGCAGGCTCCCTTTATTATCTCGAATGCGAGAGGGCATCCGCTGCCTTCTCCGAGTCTCATGTCCAGCAGAAGGAAAGGGGAAAGCCCAAGCTCCTCGGCAGCGACCCTATAGCCGACCTCCTGCGACGCATGGGACAACAGCAGATAATCCTTAACAGCGGGACAAAGCTTTACAGCGCACAGGGCGGCAACAATGGATATGAAACCATCCACGACCGCAGGTATCCTGTAACGCGCACAACCTAAGAACGCGCCCGTCATAGCGGCTATATCGAATCCGCCGACCTTTGAGATCACATCAATTATATCCGACGGATTTGGTTTGTTAAGCTTAATGGCTTCGGTTATAACACGCTTCTTTAATTCGAAAGCGGAGTCGGTCAAGCCGCTTCCGCGCCCTGTCACGGTATTTGCGTCCGCGCCCGTAATGGCGGAAAGCACGGCAGCCGATGTTGTGGTGTTCCCAATGCCCATCTCACCTATGCCTATGAGCTGCACACCGTCGTGAGCGGCTGTTTCAACAGCTTCAATGCCGGCAGATATGGCATAACGAGCTTCAGCAGGCGTCATGGCAGGCCCGCGCCTTATATTGCCGCTGCCCATGCGCTGCTTGCGGTTGATTATCAGGGGATGCTCAACCGATGAGTTTATTCCGACATCAACCACATACACCGAGTTGCCGAAGTATTTTGCAAGCGCGGACATGCCGGTTTTATGCTTTGTCATGTTAATTGACTGCTGAAGCGTTACGGATTGAGGAGTGACCGCGACTCCTTCCGCAACGACGCCGTTGTCGGCGGCAAATACAATAACGCGGCAGTTATCAATATCGTTTAGAACCTTTCCGGTGATGCCGGCAATGCGTATTGAAATATCCTCAAGCTTGCCGAGGCTTTTCGGGGGCTTGGCAAGGGCTGCCTGCCGCTCAGCCGCAAGACGCATCGCTTCATGATCGGCATGACCTATGCCTTTGATAAAATCGTTAATATCGAAATCATTCATAATCAATACTCCAGAAATCCCTGTGAATGCAGCCATTCAAGCGACCTTTCACAGTACATGTTTTCAATAGTAAATGTTGCTTCGGGACAAAGCTCAAGGGTTTTGTCCAGTATTTCTCTTATGGGTATCGTGCCGTCGTCGAGGCAGTTATGGGTGTCGTGCCGGCCTGAATTGTTGTGAATGTGCATGTGCTTTAAATACGGAGCCATTGGGGAGATCCACTCCAATGGAGGAAGCGTTGAGGTAGGACAGTTGGCATGCCCCACATCAAGGCAAAGTCCGAGCCTTTCGTCATTGATTTCCGATACGATTTCAACAAGCATGGCAGGATCGGGCTCCATTACATTTTCAAGCGCGATAGTACAATCATATGGGACGATTTGGAGAAATTCTCTCCAGAAGCATATAGATTTTTCGACATATGTTTCGGGAAAATAGACAAGGGGAATGTATCCGCCATGGATGACAATACGGTTGATGCCGAGCCTTTGTGCGATTTCAATGGCTTGCCTGTACCTTAGACGGGCAAGCTCACGCGCTCTTGGATCAATGGCGCAGGGAGCAAGCTCCGCAAACGGAGCGTGAAACCATAGGTTGTCTATTCCTTCTATCTGGCAAGCAGCATTCTTAATATGCCGCTCACGTTCTTTATCAATGTGCTGCGCCCAACAAAATTCGGCTATCTCCAAGCCAAGCCCGTACTTTACGGCATAGCTGCGGCAGTCGTAATCTATTGATGATATGTGCAGTTTTTGCTGGATGTTCGGCATGGTGAACCTCCCGTTTTTGTACATATTAGCATGAAACCGCTTTAAAATCAAGGCTGATACCGCCAAACTCCCAAAACGCGGATATTGGTTTTTATCGGGACGGCGAATCGGATTTGCAGCAAACAAAAAGCAGGAGACAAACATAGGAGTTTGAATCCTGCCGGTTTGCTTTTTGGTCGTTTTCACTTAATCAAGACGGAAAAAATACTTCAGCTCAAGCATATCGCCCGGCTCGGCGGTAAATATGCTGTTAAGCTCGCTTATTATTCGTCCGGTATTCAATGTCTGTTGATACATGCTTTCGCCCGTACACCAGACATTTCCGTCCTTGACGGCTTTCATATCCTTCATCAGAGGACTGAGGGACAGAAACTCGTCAAGAGAGGAAACACCGCCGCCTATTGTGCTGTTGTAGATTATGATGTCAGCGTCACGGGCGGTCTTGAAGAATGTTTCCATCTCGACATTGACTGTCGCCATTGCACTGCCGATGTCACCGAGGTCTGAGAAAACATAATTGCCTCCTGCAAGCTCTATCATCCTGCTGACGTAATCCCCTGATTTTCTCGCAACGGCGTATCCCGATGAGCTTATGCGGAAGAAAGCGACGGTTTTGCCGTTCTTCTGCTCGCCGGATACGGAGTCCATGAGGTTTACTTGTTCCGAGAAAAGCTCGTCGGCCTTTTCCTCAGCGTCAAACAGAACGCCGTAGACCTTTACCCATTCAGTTCGTCCGAGGGGATGTGCCTCATAGCTTGAACGGTCAATAAACACATTGACGCCAAGCTTTTCAAGTTTGTCCTTGACTTCTGACGCATGACCTATCATACCCGATTCCAACGCGAGAGTGCAGCCCTCGGAGAGAATAAGCTCATAGTCGGGCTCGGAGTATTTTCCCGCATAGAGTATCTTTCCTTCCTCCATGCTTTTTTTGGCATTTTCTATGTACCAGTCGTCTGCTTTTGTGCCTGAGAGCCTTATTGCATCCAGCCTATCGAGTCCGTCTATAAGACACATGACCGCAGTAGCGGCTATGTAGACGTTTTTTATCGGCTGCTTCAGAACGACGATGTCCTTGGATATGCCGGATGGGACAGGAACATTTTCGGGAACAATGAGGAACCGTTCCTCATCCTGAATGGTAATCAGTCTGCATCCATCCTGATAATAATCGACTGAGAAGCCTGTGGCAAATTTAAGCTCCATACTGCCAACAGGCTCGGTGCCGTTTCCCAAGCCGGAGGCTTTCGACGTCGGTTCACATGACGGGAAAACACAGCCGATTATTAAAAGGCAGATTATAAAAGCCGTTATGCGTTTGACGCTCATTTTGTTTTGAGTGTACTGCTGTCAAAGAAGAGGGTATAATCAATAAGATGAGGCTCGCTCATGGCTGTTGTAAGCGCGCTGACGGCATTTTCCTCATCGAATGTTACGGGAATCTCAAATGTCGAGTTGCCCTCTGTATTGATCGGATCATAGCGCGTTTCGCCTATCTGCATATATTCGTAATGGGAACTGCTCCACACGATTGTCGCGGTAGCCTTTCCGTCGGCTATGACGACCGTGGCGGGACTTGTAACGGAAGCCTTGCCGCTTCCGCCCTTGAGAGTCACTTCAACGGTATAGGTTCCGTCCTTGGGAGCGGTGTTCTTGTTCGAGGAACATCCGACAACAGCCAATGAAAGAACAAGAATGATTAAAAATACGGAAATTATGCGTTTCATATTGTTTTTTCCTCCAATCTCAGTTGTTTGCGGAAATACATTCAGACGGTATCATGTCGGATTTAAAGATCAGCTCGCGGTCATACCAGCTTTCCTTGCGGATGCTCCATGCCGCGCAGTCTATCGGCTTGTTGAGAGCTTCAACGGGTACTGTAAATACCTTGGCTCCGTCGGCGTCGTTCTCGAATGGAATACATGTGTCATCGGGGGATGCCGGAGCGTCGCCCATTTTGCCCATGAATAAAGCACCGTAGCCCTGACCGCTCATCGTCATTGCGGCAGTCATTTTGCCTTCAGCGACTGTAAGGACGCATTTTACGATTCTGAACATGGAGGAGCTGGACTCAACCTCTATTTCATACTCGCCGTCCTTTATCTGTTCGGCGTTTATAACGGGGAGAGCACTTGACGCTTCAGTACCGTCGGCAGCAGCCTTTTTGTCGCTGACCTGATTGTCTGAACAAGCCGCAAGGCTTAAAACTGTTATAACGCAAATAAAAAAAGCAATTAACCTTTTCATAATAAAACCTCTTTTAATGCCGTTTTGTATAATTAATAAATGCTTCCACGCGCATTCCGATTAATGCGCGCAGAAGCTACACGGAGAATGTTAGTGAGATTATTTACCCATTGCCTCGCCGCAATGCTTTACGATAAGCTGCTGAACATCGGCAAGCTCACCGAGACCGCGGATAACGCATTCGACCTCAAAGCCTTCGTTTTTGAAGAGGGTCTTCCAGGAATCTTCCTCATCGCCTGCCATATCATTGTTGGCATGGTCGCCGGCAACGATCATCAGGGGGAGCAGGACTACCTTCTTATAGCCGCCTTCCTTGACGAGAGCGATAACATCTTCAACGCTGGGGGTAGCTTCAACGGTGCCGATGAAATAATTGTTATGACCGGCAGCGGTCATCTTTTCCTGAAGCTTGGCATAGGTGGTGTTGGCTTCATGCTCTGTACCATGTCCCATGTAAACGATGGCAGTACCTTCGGCATTGTAATCAGCGGTGGTGTTTACAAGTATCTCTACGAGTGCGTCATAGTCCGAGTCGGCGGCAAGAAGGTTCTTGCTGATCTTGACGCTGTCAAACTTATCGTTATACTTGTTGACCTCTTTGATAACATCATCATACTCATAGCCGCTCATAACATGAGTGGGCTGAATGACAACTTCCTTAACGCCGTCAGCAACAAGGCGATCAAGAGCCTCGGTTACGTTGTCGATGGTGAGGTTGTCACGCTCCTTGAGCTTGTCAATGATTATCTGGCTGGTGAAAGCACGACGGACTTCGTAATCGGGATAAGCGGTCTTGAGAGCATCCTCAATGGCGCCGATGGTCTTCTCGCGGGAATCGTTATAGCTGGTTCCGAATGAAACGGCAAGAATAACGGGCTTTACGGTGTTATCGCCTTCGGCGGGCTTATCGGTGTTCTTTGTTTCCTGATTGTTGTTCTGTCCAGGGTTGCAGCCGACCATTGCGAAAACAAAAAGCACGGCAAGCATGAGTGACAAAAGTTTTACGGTTTTTTTCATGTTCTTTTCCTCCAGTTTATATTTTTGTATTTTTTCAAGCTGCTGTCAGGTATTGAAAACAACAGCCCGAATGACAATAAAAGCCGAGACGTTTTAATACCGCCTCGGCTGCTGAAAGCATACATACCAGACCACCCGACACCGCAGGCAGACTTAATGCACATTCAAGCAGGTCTCCTGACTTACGTTTCAAACGACCTCCATACAGCCTTCTCAAGGTGAAAAACCTCAATGACCGACTTGCGTCACGATGGAACTCTCAACGATTACAGTGGCGGTACCGTTCCGGATTCTGACCGGATTCCCTATTCTCCAACAGGAACTATTATAGCCCCCTTGGCACTCAAACGCCTATTTTATTCGATAGAAATATAACGCATATTCCGTGCTTTGTCAACATCTCTCGTTAATATATTTTAATGCCCGCAAAATGTCTGCAAGATGAATCATGTCGCTGTTGACAAAAACAGCAAGAGATATTAAAATTATATAAAAATACCTCAAGTGTCCCATTCAGCTCAAATGCCGTGTGGGAAGAATAGACAATCGGGTGCAAATCCCGAACGGAACCGCCGCCGTGAACGCATAGGCGCGGCACATTACGAAAGTCAGCCATTGGGGTTTATCCCTGAGAAGGCGTGCCGTAAGCCGTTGATGCGCGAGTCGGAAGACCTGCTTGAGGTCTAATCTGCCCTAACGGAAATAAGGGCGTATTTATGATGCGGAAAAGCGGCTGCACGGGAGTAATTTCCGTGCGGTTTTTTATTTAAAGGAGGGGCGAAGTGTGAAAAAAAGAAATGAGATGCCGAGGGGCTTGCGCTTTACGTTTGTGATGGTGATACTTTTGCTGCTGCTCCTCGTTGCCTTGATACTGAATATCACGATAGGCTCCGCGAATATTCCGGCGGAAAGGGTCGTTTCAAGCCTGCTTGAATTTATAATGAACCCAAGCGGAAATGACGCCGCCAATCTGCCTACGGAGTCCATAATACTGTTTAATATAAGACTGCCGCGTATGCTGCTTGCCGGGATACTCGGAGGCGCGCTTGCCGTTTCGGGATTCCTGCTCCAGAATTTTTTCAGGAATCCCATTGCGGGACCCTTTGTGCTTGGTATTTCATCGGGAGCAAAGATGGTTGTGGGAATAACGATGATATTTCTGTCGGACATACTTTCCAAGGCAGGCCCATGGCTCCTCATTGCGGCGGCATTTATGGGCTCGCTTATAATAACTGCTGTTGTAATGATATTTTCTCAAAAGGTTAAAAACATGTCGCTGCTGCTTGTTGTCGGAATAATGGTCGGCTATATATGCAGTGCTGTAACCGATTTATGTGTTACTTTTGCGAGCGAGCAGGACATAGTAAATCTCACGCATTGGTCGATGGGGACATTCTCCGGTACCGATTGGGAGAACGTCCGAACTGCCGCAATAGTTTGCATTCCGGTAATAATAGCGGTCTGGCTTATGTCAAAGCCTATGGGCGCATACGCGCTGGGCGAAAACTACGCAAAGAGCATGGGCATAAGGATAAAACCGTTCAGGCTGGCATTAATACTGCTGTCATCCATGCTGTCGGCATGTGTTACCGCGCTTGTCGGCCCGATATCGTTTGTCGGTATAGCTGTTCCGCATATAACAAGAACCCTGCTTAAAAGCTCAAAGCCGGCTTTCGTCATACCGGCTTCGTTCCTTTGCGGAGCGGTGTTCTGCGTGATGTGCGACCTGATAGCAAGAACCGCGCTTGCTCCTGCTGACATCAATATAAGCACGGTGACAAGTGTGTTCGGCGCACCGGTGGTTATCTGGATGATTGCAAATCGAAGAAAGAATGAGGCTGTGTAGTTATGAATGCTGAAAGAAGTAAGAAGCTGTACTTTGAAGCACATGAGCTTGCGGTCGGCTATAATGGAAGCGCGTTGATACACGATATTGAAATATCGCTTGAAAAAGGGAGCATATTGACCCTCATCGGGCCGAACGGCTCCGGCAAATCAACCATACTGAAAACTATTACCAAGCAGCTTGACAGGATAAAGGGCAGCGTGCTTATAGACGGCCAGGAGATATTGAACTGGCAGCCCAAGCAGATGGCGAGAAAGGCGGCTGTTGTATTGACCGAGCGCATAAAGCCCGAACTCATGACGGCATGGGATGTTGTGGCATTGGGAAGGTATCCGTATACCAACATGCTCGGAATGCTGACACCGGAGGATAAGGAAATTGTCCGCGAATCACTTGAAAAGGTCAACGCACTCGACATAGCCGCGCAGGAGTTCCTGACGCTTTCGGATGGACAAAAGCAGAGAATCGTTCTTGCAAGAGCAATATGTCAAAGACCCGAAATAATAATACTGGATGAGCCGACGGCGTTCCTTGATATATGGCATAAGACGGAGCTTCTTGATATACTGCGAGAGATGGCGCATGAGCAGGAAATAACCGTCATAATGAGCCTGCATGAGATCGACCTTGCCGCGAAGGTTTCGGATTATCTTATGTGCGTCAAGGGGGATAGAATAGCCGCCTTCGGTTCACCGGAGGAGGTGCTGAAAACGCTCCCCATAGAGGAGCTTTACGGCATGGACTCAGGCTCGTACAATGTATTGTTCGGAAGCGTTGAGCTAAAAAAAACAGAGGGCATGGCAAGAGTATTCGTGGTAGCGGGAAACGGCTGCGGCATTCCGTTTTACCGTGCGCTCCAGAGAAAAAAGATACCCTTTTCCACAGGGATACTCTTTGAAAACGATACGGACACTCAGGTAGCGACAAAGCTCGCGGTCGAAGCTTTTATAACGCCGGCATTTGAATTGCCGGGGGATGAGATATACAGGGCTGCCGTAAAAGCACTTGAAAAATGCGATGTTGTAGTTGACGCTGGAACACCGAAGGGAAGCCTGAACGAGATGAACTCAAGGCTTATCGCTCATGCGCGCGACAGGGCGATGAGGGTGTTAAACGAAATCTGTGAATTGGAAGGCGTTTGATATGAAGCTTGTGGTTAAAAGGGTTATAATGGCAGGCACTAACAGCGGCTGCGGAAAAACTACCGTCACATGCGCCGTTATGCAGGCATTGAAGAACAGAGGGCTGGATGTCGGCGGTGCCAAATGCGGCCCCGACTATATTGATCCGATGTTTCATAGGCGTGTTATAGGGGCTCCAAGCTCCAATCTCGACCCGTTCTTTTTCGATGCGGGCAAGCTTAAACATCTGCTTGCGAAGAACTGCGCGTGCCGCGATATATGCGTTATAGAAGGCGTTATGGGCTATTATGACGGCATTGGCTTGACAAGCACGCAGGCAAGCACATATGACCTTGCGAGGCTTACCGACAGTCCGGTCGTCCTCACGGTATCCGCAAGAGGAGCCGCGTTGTCTGTTATTGCGCAGATACAGGGCTTTCTTGCGTTTGAAGCCGATAACAATATCAAAGCGGTCATACTCAATGATTGCACGGAATCCGCTTACAAGCTGATTGCTCCGGAAATAGAAAAAAGACTTGGTATAAGAACGCTTGGCTTTTTACCGCGATTGAAGGAATGCGCTGTTGAGAGCCGGCACCTTGGGCTTGTTACGGCGGATGAGTTGAAGGATCTGAAGCAGAAGATGCAAAGGCTTGCAGAACAGGCGGAAAAGAGCGTTGACTTGGATGGACTGCTGGAGATTGCAGGAA
This sequence comes from uncultured Eubacteriales bacterium, assembly GCA_902787375.1. GTDB lineage: Bacteria > Bacillota > Clostridia > Christensenellales > CAG-138 > UBA3857. Next base: position 12,085 of record CADAGD010000011.1, on the reverse strand, counting down.
CCGCGCAGGATATTGATTACGAGGATATAACCCTTCCCAAGCTTGATCCCATAAGAGTTGCAGTTGCGAGGGATAACGCCTTTTGCTTCTACTATGAGGACAGCTTGGATGTTATAAAAAGCATGGGCGCGGAGTTGGTTGAATTCAGCCCGATATATGACCGCGCAATACCCGCAGGCGTTGACGGCATATACCTCGGCGGCGGATATCCTGAGTTGTACGCGGAAAAGCTGTCCCAAAACATCTCTATGCGCCGCTCAATAGCTGAGGCTTTAAAAGCGGGATTACCCTGCATAGCCGAATGCGGAGGCTTCATGTACCTCACACAAGCCATTGCGGGTCAGCCGATGGTCGGCTTTATAAATGGCGAAAGCCATGATATGGGAAAGCTCACAAGGTTCGGATATGTGACTTTGACAGCCGAAAGGGATAATATGCTCTGCAAAAAAGGCGACCGAATACCCGCGCATGAGTTCCATCATTGGGATTGCGATAACACGGGCGATTGCTTTACCGCAAGGAAAAAAACGGGGCGCGAATGGAAATGTGTTTTTGCAAACGAAACGCTTTACGCGGGTTTTCCGCACTTCCACTTCCTTGCCAATACGGACTTTGCCGTCAATTTCTATAAAGCGTGTTTAAAGGAGAAACAGCCATGATTGAAAATATAAAACCGATGGACATAGAAAAAAGGAGCTTCGAGATAATATCGGAACAGCTTGAGAGGGATGGCATTCAGCTTGACCCCGAAAACGAGCTGATAATAAAGCGGGTGATACATACCACCGCGGATTTTGATTATGTAAAAAATCTTGTATTTTCCGAACATGCGGCAGAGATTGGTATTGAAGCCTTAAAGAACGGATGCGATATTGTCACGGATACCCAGATGGCAAAGTCGGGCATAAATAAGACCGTGCTGGCAAGACTCGGAGGACAGGTGCATTGCTTTATGTCCGATGAGGACGTGGCTGCCGAGGCAAAGGAGCGGGGCGTCACGCGGGCAATGGTGTCCATGGAAAGGGCGGCAATGCTTTCAAAGCCGTGCATATTTGCCATAGGCAATGCTCCTACCGCGCTCATATCCATAAATGAGCTTATGAAAGCCGGAAAGCTTGAACCCGCGCTTATAATAGGCGTTCCCGTCGGCTTTGTAAACGTAGTTGAGAGCAAGGAGCTTATAATCGAATCGAAAGCTCCTCATATAGTGGCGCGCGGACGCAAGGGCGGGAGCAATGTCGCCGCCGCAATAGTCAACGCTATGCTGTATCGGATAAGCAGATGATATGAGCGAGTTCAACGAATTTATAGAGAAGGACGGCAAGCGGCTGAGGTTGGGTTACACTACCGGCTCGTGCGCCGCGGCTGCCGCCAAGGCGGCGGCATGGATGCTGCTGTTTGGAAAGCGCAGGAACAGCATTGGCATTACAACCGCAAAAGGAATACCGCTTGAGCTTGACGTGCTTGACATTTCCATTGGAAACGGGGAGGTAAGCTGTGCCGTTAAGAAGGACTCCGGCGACGATCCGGACGTTACAAACGAAACACTCATATACGCGAAAGTCTGCCTGACAGATGAAGCCGGAATCATTATTGACGGAGGTCAGGGCATAGGCAGGGTCACGAAGCGCGGACTCGATCAGCCGGTCGGGAACGCCGCTATAAACTCCGTGCCGCGGCAGATGATACATGAGGGTATCGAGGAGGTCATGCGGCTTGCTGATTACAGGGGCGGCTTCAAAGTAATAATATCCTGCCCGGACGGGGAGAGGATAGCAAAGAAAACTTTCAATCCCAGGCTTGGTATTGTAGGCGGCATATCAATACTCGGCACAACGGGCATTGTGGAGCCGATGAGCGAAAAAGCGCTTGTGGACACGATACATGTGGAGCTGAATCAGAGAAGGGCGTCCGGTTTTGATGAGGTGCTTTTGACTCCGGGCAATTACGGTTCGGATTTCATAAAGGACGGGCTTGGAATAGATCCCGAAAGGGCTGTTCAGACTTCTAACTTCATAGGGGATTCGATAGATATATGCGGCAAGCTCGGCTTCAAACGGGCCCTTTTGGTTGGGCATATAGGCAAGCTTGTAAAGATAGCGGGCGGCATGATGAATACCCACTCCAAGTATGGCGACTGCCGTATGGAGATAATCGCCGCTCACGCCGGAGCTTCGGGCGCACCGGCTTCCGTTATTTCGGAGATACTCCAATGTGCCGCCTGTGACGACGCGGTGAGGATACTTCGTGAGTTTGATGGCGAAACGGAGAGAAAAACTCTTAAAAGCATCGCGGACAGGATACATTTCAATCTGAACTACCGCGCAGGGGAGGATCTGAAAATAGAGGCGATAGTGTTTTCCAAAGAATACGGTGTGCTTTGTGCAACACCGAATGCCGCCGATTATATCGGTTATTTTAAGGAGGTATAGATATGGTACATTTTGTGGGAGCCGGAAGCGGTGCTGCCGATTTGATAACCGTCAGGGGAGCAAAGCTGCTTTCGGAGGCGGACGTCGTCATATACGCCGGCTCACTTGTCAACCCGGAGCTGCTGTCATATTGCAAAGACGGCTGCATGATACATAACAGCGCGACCATGACGCTTGAGCAGGTGATTGACGTCATAAAGGAATCGGAGGAGCGGGGCTTGACTACCGTCAGACTGCATACGGGCGATCCGTCCATTTACGGTGCTGTGCGTGAGCAGTTTGATGAGCTGATTAAGCTTGGAATAGATTATGACGTATGCCCCGGCGTAAGCTCCTTCTGCGGAGCGGCAGCCGCGCTCAAGGCGGAATACACGCTGCCAAACGTCAGCCAAACGGTCATAATCACAAGAGCGGCGGGAAGAACGCCGGTTCCGGAAAGGGAGAGCATCAGCTCGCTTGCCGCGCATGGTGCTACCATGATAATGTTTTTAAGCACGTCGCTTACCGAGAAGCTTCAAAGGGAGCTTCTTGAAGGCGGCTACTCCGAGGATACGCCGGTCGCCGTTGTATACAAAGCCACATGGCCGGACGAGAGGATAATAAAATGCAAGCTTGGCGAGCTTCACAGCACGGTCGTTGATAACGGATTGACCAAGACCAGCCTGATAATAGTCGGCGGCTGCATGGGCGAAGAGTATCTGCGTTCGATGCTCTATCATCCGGGATTCAGCACCGAATTCAGAAAAGCGGAGTCCGATAAGCAAAAATGATTATTTAAAGGAAAAGCATGGAATGAGATATGCTATATTTGCGTACAGCAAAAGAGGCTTGAATACCGCCAAGAGCATTATGAGCGCGGCGGACGGCGAATGGCGCGCTTATACGGTCGAAAGACTATCGGGCGGCGTTTTTTCACCCATACCCAAGCCGTTCGCACCGCTGTTTGCGGAATGCTTTTCGTGGGCGGATGCCATCGTATTCGTCGGAGCCTGCGGCATAGCCGTGCGGACGATAGCTCCGCATGTGCGTTCCAAGACGCATGATCCCGCCGTCATAGTGGTGGACGAGCTTGGAAAATTCATTATACCCATTCTGTCGGGACATATAGGCGGCGCGAACGCGCTTGCGAGCCTTATAGCGAGCAAAACAGGCGCACTGCCCGTGATTACCACCGCGACCGACATTAACGGACGCTTTTCAGTCGATTCGTGGGCGGCAGGAAAAGGGCTTTTGATAGACAGTATGATTGCGGCAAAGCATGTGTCAGCCGCCATACTTGAAAGGGATATACCTGTTAAAAGCGATTTTCCTATGCTTGGCAGTCTGCCGCAGGGGTTGTTTGAGGGCAGCTCCGGCGAAACAGGCATCTATGTTACATTCAAAAACGAAAAGCCCTTTGATATAACGCTCAGACTGATACCGAGGGTATTGCACTTGGGGTTAGGGTGCAGACGAGGAATAAGCGCGGAAGCTGTCAAAAATGCCGTGGAACAGGTATTTGAGCAGAATAAGTTGGATTTCAACGCTGTTGGAAAGGCGGCATCAATCGACCTCAAGGCAAACGAGGCAGGGCTTCTTGAGTTTTGCCGTGAAAAAGGTATCGGTATTGATTTTCATTCAGCGGAGGAGTTGAGAAGGGCAGAGGGCGATTTTACGTCCTCGGAGTTTGTAGCCGGAATAACAGGCGTCGATAATGTATGCGAACGTGCGGCGATTATGGATGCCGAAAGACTTATTGTCAGGAAAACCGCCGTAAACGGAGTAACCGTAGCTGTGGCGGCGGAGAAATATGAGGTGAATTTTGAGTAAGCTTTCGATTGTGGGAATAGGCCCCGGAGATATTGACAACATGACCATAAGGGCGGATAACGCTCTGAAAAACTGCGATATAATAATAGGCTATAATGTGTATGTTGAGCTTGTAAAGAAGAGGTATCCCGAAAAAGAATTCATAACGACGCCGATGACGAGGGAAGCCGAAAGATGCTCAATTGCAATCGAGAAGGCAAAAGAAGGCGCGAGCGTTGCCCTGATATGCTCCGGCGACAGCGGGATATACGGTATGGCTGCGCTTGTGTATGAAATAAGAGGCTCATCCGTGGAGCCTGAGATAGATGTCATACCCGGTCTTACAGCGGCATGCAGCGGAGGAGCATTGATAGGCGCACCGCTCACGCATGATTTCTCGGTCATAAGCCTTTCGGACAGGCTGACTGCATGGGAGACCATTGAGAAAAGGCTCAGATGTGCTGCGGAGGCGGATATGTCCATAGTGCTTTACAATCCCGCAAGCAAGGGAAGGCCGGAGCATCTAAAACGAGCATGTGATATTCTCCTTGAGACACTGCCCGGCACGCGCCCATGCGCCATAGCACGCAATATAGGAAGACAGGGAGAGAGCCGAAGCTATATGACGCTTTCGGAACTGAGGGATGTTGACGCCGATATGTTCTGCACCGTTTTCATAGGCAACAGCATGACTGTGATGATAGGCGGAAATATGGTAACTCCGAGGGGGTACAGGAATGTATAAGCTCTGTATTTTTGCCGGCACGACCGAGGGCAGAGAGCTTGTTGAGATGCTTCCGAATGATAAAATAAGCATTATGGTCTGTGTTGCCACGGAATATGGCGAAAGCCTGCTACCAAATGTCGAAGGGCTTGAAATATCCGCAAAGCGGCTGACCTCTGATGAGATGACAGAGCTGTTTGAATCAAAGCGGTTTGATATGGTAATTGACGCTACTCATCCGTACGCCGAGATAGTAACACAGAATATTAAGGAGAGCTGTACCCGAACGGGAACAGAGTATAGAAGGCTTATAAGGGATTCCGAGTCCATTGACGGAGCCATGCTTGTTCGGGACATAGCGGAAGCGGTTTCCTGTATCAATTCCATTCAGGGAAATGTTCTTCTGACTACGGGCAGCAAGGAGCTTGAGAAGTTTACGGATATTGAAGGCTTTACTGACAGGGTTTACGCAAGAGTGCTTCCCATGGTTGAGTCCGTCGGTATGTGCGAAAAGGCGGGATTAAAGCCCTCCCATATAATAGCCATGCAGGGCCCGTTTACAAAACAGATGAATGTCGCCACAATGAAAAGTATAGGGGCGTCCGTAATGGTGACTAAGGAATCGGGAGCGAGCGGCGGCTTTTATGAGAAGGCACAGGCGGCTGAAGAAGCAGGCGCAAAGCTGATTGTCATAGGACGTCCGAAAGATAACGAAGGGCTTTCATTCCCGGATATTATTAAGCTTTTGGAAAGCAGATTTGACATAAGCATACGAAGGGATGTTGCCATAGTGGGCATAGGGCCCGGAAGCCGCTCGTGCATGACGGGAGAGGCACTTGACTGCATAAGAAATGCGGAGTGCCTGATAGGAGCGAAGCGTATGCTGGAGGCAGTAGCGACGCAGGGACAGGTGCAATATGACGCAATACTGCCCGGTGATATTGCAGATTTTATTGCTTCCCACGGGAATTTCAGGAGATTTGCCGTGGTAATGTCGGGCGATACGGGATTCTACAGCGGAACAAAGAAGCTTCTTCCCCTGCTTGATAAATGCAATGTAAATGTTATTCCAGGAATAAGCTCCCTTTCATATCTTTGCGCCAAAGCGGGGACTTCGTATGAGAATGTGCATTTAACGAGTCTGCATGGAAGAGAAACGGATATAGCGGCAAAGGTGAGGAAACACGGAAGGGTCTTTACGCTTGTCGGAGGGGATGACGGCATCAAAAAGCTCTGCCGAATGCTTTGCGAAAGCGGACTTGAAGACGCCTGGTTGACCGTGGGCGAACGCATGAGTTATCCCGATGAAAGGATAATTTCAGGCACGGCAGCCGAGCTTTCCGATATTGATTTTAAGCCGTTAAGCGCGGCGCTTATAGAGCATGAAACGCAGAAAACTCCCGTGACGCAGGGGCTTCCCGATACCGCCTTTCAGCGCGGCAGCTCCGAGAAGGGAGCAGTTCCCATGACCAAGAGCGAGGTACGCGCGGTATGTCTGTCAAAGCTCCGCCTTATGCCTGACTCCGTATGCTGGGATATTGGCGCGGGTACCGGCTCCGTAGCCATAGAGATGGCTCTTGCCGCAAGCTGCGGGCATGTGTATGCCATAGAAAAAAACGAGGAAGCGGTTGAGCTTATAAGGGAGAATATAAGGAGGTTCGGCATTACCAATATCTCGGTAGTGCATGGGAACGCTCCGGAGGCTTTGGCGGAGCTTCCCGCGCCGACGCACGCATTCATAGGAGGAACATCCGGCGGAATGAGGGACATAATAGAGCTGCTCAAAGCAAAGAACAACTCTGTGAGAATTACGGCGACAGCCATAGCCGTCGAAACGGTCGCTGAATTGTCAAGGTGTTTAAAGGAGTTCGGATTCAATGATAAAGAGGTCGTCCAGCTCAGCGTCGCAAGAGGGCGCGGTGTCGGAGCGTATACGCTTATGACAGCTCAGAACCCAATCTACATATTTACCATGCAGGAGGCATGAGCGTGTTTGGTTTGTGGTCGTTGTATGCCCTTGGAGCAGGCTTTATTATCGACATCATTATAGGCGATCCGCATGGATTCCCACATCCTGTCATTCTGATTGGCAAGCTTATCTCGATGCTTGAAAAGGCATTGAGGAAGCTGTTTCCCAAAACCCGTGTTGGCGAAAACATTGCAGGAGCCTTGCTGTGGCTGATAGTGGTCATGCTGTCAACCGCGATTCCGGCGGGACTGCTTATAGCCTGCCACAGCATTTCGCATTGGCTGGGGTTCGCGCTTGAATCCATTATGTGCTGGCAGATTCTTGCGACCAAATCGCTCCGTGTTGAGAGCATGAAGGTTTATAAGGAGCTGAAAAACGGAACTATCGAAACCGCGAGAAGGGCCGTTTCGATGATAGTCGGCAGGGATACCGAATGCCTTGATTCAAAGGGCGTCACACGCGCGGCTGTTGAAACGGTGGCTGAAAACACATCCGACGGCGTTGTTGCTCCTATGCTGTTCCTCGCGCTCGGCGGTGCGCCGATCGGGTTCTTCTACAAAGCCGTCAATACTATGGATTCCATGCTCGGATACATCGAGCCTCCGTATAAGAATATAGGCTTGGTTCCCGCGAAAATGGATGACGTTATGAATTTCATACCCGCAAGGCTTTCCGCGCTCCTGATGCTTGTGTCGGGCTTTATAATGAGGCTCGATGTGAAAAACGGGTTCAGGATTTTCAAAAGGGACAGGTACAAGCACGCAAGCCCTAACTCAGCGCAAACGGAATCAGTGACAGCGGGATTGCTTGGCGTAAGACTTGCGGGCGACGCCAAATATCATGGCGTACTGCACAAAAAGGACTATATAGGCGATCCCATGAGGGATATTAGCATTGACGACATACCCTTGGTATGCAGACTGCTCTATGTTACCGCGCTTCTCTCGCTGCTCCTGTTCGGAGGATTGAGGCTTGCGGCAATACTTATTTTGTAATTATGCTTTATAATGTTTTTAATCCGCATGGCGGAGATATTTATGATGGCAGCGTGAAGCTGGATTTTTCCGCGAACACCAATCCGTTCGGGGTTCCTGACGCTGTACGCCGCGCTATCGCGGACGCGGCTTGCATGGTTGATCGCTACCCCGATCCGTATTGCAGAAAGCTCACGGAGGCGTTGGCGGGGTTTGAGAACGTAAAAAGAGAATACATATTCTGCGGCAACGGCGCGGCTGACATCATCTACTCATACTGCGAGGCGGTACATCCGAGGACGGCACTTGAGCTTGCTCCGACCTTTCTGGAGTATACCGCAGCATTGGAGAAGGTCGGATGCAGGGTATTGCGTCATACGCTTGAAATCCGGGATGATTTTGCGTTGACGGAATCCTTTCTTGAATGCCTGAACCGATATAAGCCCGAAACCGTTTTCCTGTGCAATCCCAATAATCCGACGGGAAGGCTCATTGAGTCAGGTTTGCTTTTTAAGGTGCTTGAGGAATGCCGAAAACTCAACATAAGGCTCTTTGTTGACGAATGCTTTATGGACTTTACGGTGGATGGAATAAGCGTCAAGTCAAAACTTAGTGAGTACAAGAACCTTATCATTTTGAAGGCATTTACCAAAAGCTACGGCATGGCGGGCGTGCGCCTCGGATACTGCATGACGTCCGACAGCGAGCTGCTTAGAAGGATGTCCGAAACCGTTCAGCCGTGGAACGTATCCTTATTGGCGCAGGAGGCGGGCATTGCCGCGTTGAATGAAACCGAGTTTCTTAAAAGGACGGTTGAGCTGGTATGCACGGAGCGAAAATGGCTGGCGGAGAAGCTCCGAAGCATGGGCTTCCATGTAACCGATTCATCGGCGAATTTCATCCTTTTCAAGGCGTTTGCGGGTCTTGACATTAGGCTCAGAGAGATGGGCGTCGCAATAAGGAACTGCTCCAATTACAAAGGGCTTGAGGAAGGATTTTACCGAATCGCCGTAAGACGGCACCATGAGAACGAAAGTCTTGTTTCCGCGATAAAAAAAGTGATGACGGGGAGATGATTGTATGGCAAGGAATATTATGATACAGGGAACCATGTCAAATGCCGGAAAGAGCCTGCTCTGCGCAGGACTATGCCGAATATTCAAGCAGGACGGCTACCGTGTCGCTCCATTTAAGAGCCAGAATATGGCACTCAACTCCTTTATAACAAGGGATGGGGGAGAGATGGGCAGAGCGCAGGTGGTTCAGGCGGAAGCGGCGGGAATAGAGCCGGACGTCAGGATGAACCCTGTTCTTCTCAAGCCCACAACGGATGTGGGAAGTCAGGTAATAGTCAACGGATGCGTTAAGGGTAATATGCGAGCTATGGAGTATTATCGCAGGAAGCATGAGTTTGTGCCGGATATTATGGCGGCATATAACTCGCTTGCGGCAGAGAATGACATAATAGTCATTGAGGGAGCGGGAAGCCCTGCCGAGATAAACCTCAAGCAGGAGGACATAGTCAATATGGGGCTTGCGAAGCTTGTTGACGCACCTGTCCTGCTTGTAGGGGATATTGACCGAGGCGGAGTATTTGCCCAGCTTTACGGCACTATTGCGCTTCTTGAGCCTGACGAGCGCAAAAGGGTAAAGGGGACGATCGTAAACAAATTCCGAGGTGACAGAAAGATACTTGAGCCGGGACTTGAGATGCTCGAAAGGCTGTGCCAAGTACCCGTTGCGGGTGTTGTTCCGTATCTGCACGTCGATATAGACGATGAGGACAGCTTAACCGAAAGATTCACAAGGGACAACAAATCCAAGCTCATAGATGTTGCGGTGGTTAAGCTTCCGAGAATATCGAATTTCACCGACTTTGCTCCGTTTGAGAGGTTTGAGAATGTTTCTCTGCGGTATATCGGCAGCGCATCGGAGCTTAAAAACCCTGATATGATAATAATTCCCGGAACAAAGAGTACGATAGCCGACCTCATGTGGATGCGTGAGAGCGGCGTAGAGGCTGCCATAAAGCATTTGGCGTATTCAGGTTCCATAGTATTCGGCATATGCGGCGGATACCAGATGCTTGGGGAAAGCATCTCCGACCCCGATAATGTTGAGGCTTCGGGAATAACGAGCATTGCCGGAATGGAGCTTCTGCCGATAAAGACCGTTTTTCGCGGAGATAAGATACAGACAAGGACGACAGGCGTCATAGAGGATATAAATGGCGCATTGAAGGGGCTGAACGGACTTGAGTATCGGGGATATGAGATTCACATGGGCAGAAGCGGAAGCAAGCTGCCTGTCATAATGGAAAACGATAATGTTTACGGAAGCTATGTCCATGGGATATTCGACGCTCCCGGCATATCTCAGACAATAATAAAAGCGTTGTGTGAGAAGAAAAAAATAGATTTTTCCTCTCTGACAACGCTTGATACCGAGGGCTATAAGCAGCTCCAGTATGATAAGCTCGCGGACGCTGTAAGGGGCGGGCTTGACATGGAGCTTGTCTACAGAATAGTCAATGGTAACTGACCCGTCAATAGATGGATAACCGCTCCATATACATCACCATATAGACGGCATAGGCTATACCGAGCACGGCTATTATAATTGCGGTCTTCCACCATTTATCGCAGTTGTGAGCGATAGCCGCTGTGACGGGAAGGGCTGCGCAAAGATACCTTACAGCCGAGAGGAGCCATGTGCATCCTATAGCGACGGCAAAATAGCAGAGGAAGTAGACCGTATAATATGACGGGAGCTTCCTTGCTTTTGCTCCGACGATTCCAAGGGAGCCGAATACCGCGATAAGACCGGGTATCCAAAGCGAGTAGGCGGTGGTGGATTTTCCGTCAAGCTCCTGACAGAGAAAGTGAACCATGTATCGCGGAGTATCAAAGAAGGGACATGCCTTCTGATGCCAGTTTTCCCATTGAAACTCAAAGAACTTGAGCGGATCGCCGTGCAGGGAATAGTTGATATAGAGGTATCCGAGCGTTCCGAATGTTGATATCGCAAGCCCTGCAATGAGCTTAAAAAGCACGGCTTTAAACGGCTCACGCGCCCTTATAAGCGAAACTATATGTCCGATGCCGACAATGGCTATGGGAATGGCAAGGAGTACGCCGAGCGACCTTGTAAAGCCGGCAAGAGCGGTGAAAAGGCCTGCGGCAATGTAATTGTGCTTTTGCAGGAAGAAGAACCCACAAACCGAGAACAGCATGAAAAGCGGCTCGGTCATAGGTGAATTGAGGAATATCGCTCCGGGCAGCAGAAGCGTTATGAACGCCGCAATTCGGGCTTTTTTATCTCCGAGTATGGGTATGAGCGTCTTATAAGTCATGCCCGATGTGAGCATGGTTGCTATGGTGTTTATGAAAAGCGCGGAAACATAGCTGTTGTTGAATATCAAGTTGAAGGCCCTTATCAGAACGGGAAGCATGGGAAAGAATACGAGCAGCAGCCTGTCGTCGCCCTCGACCTGATACCAGTTTTCGGCAATGTTAATGTAGTGCCTCGCATCCGTGTTGCTCTTCATCCATGCCCTCTGCCAGAGCCGGGCAAGCCAGCTCGCGTCGTCCGTGTCCCCAAGCTCCTTGAATATGAATACGCCGAGCAGATATGTGATTATGTGAAGCGCAAGCGCGCCAAGACATATCAGTATGAATGTCCTTAGAGTTCTGTTTTTTTCGGCATTGTTGAAATATGCCGATTCGTCACAGCCTATGAGCGTGTTCACGATTTGAGGCATGGCACCACAGAGTATTCCCACCGCTGCCGCGAGCGTTATAAACGGATAAACAAAATCGGCGGGTTTATAGGCTGAGTTGTTCAAAACGTATATACCGAAAACAACTGCTGAAGCAACTATCGTTGTGTATCTGAGAATATTGATTAACCTCTGCCGACGTGAGGGCTTATTATCTTGACTTTTACCGGATATTATAGGTGTTTCCATAAAAGTATCTCCTTATAGGTTAATGCTTGTTAATCGGGTTTGCATTGTCCTTGCTGTAAAAGCATTGAGCAGGAAACTGAGCGGTAAATATTTTATCACATTTGAGGAAAGTTATCAATACAATAAAAAGAAGCGGCTCTACTCCCATTATCGTAACGGATTCAGACAAGCGAGCTTCAGTTTGCCTGCGACAAGGTAGATCATAGACGAGAAGCCCTCAAAGGTGTGATA
>CADAGD010000010.1 GCA_902787375.1 uncultured Eubacteriales bacterium | reverse complement strand
CTCGCCGTTTTCGGCGTAGAGCCATGCTCCGTTAAAGCCGCCTTTTTCAAACGACTCTCTCGCATTCTTTTCCATCATTGTATGTTTATTCATAATTGTCCTCCTTTTTATGTTTGTGAAAATCTGTTTTGCCGTATGTCGCTTTACAGCTTCAGTACGGCAAGTATTTCATCGTCCACGTCGCCTGCCTCTGTGACTTCCTCGAAGCCGAACGAAGCATACAGCTTCCTTGCGACGGTGTTTTCCGAATCGTAACAGAGCCAAGCATATTCCGACTTTCGGCATGGGGCGGTCTTGATGAAATCGAGTATGAGCCTCATTGCTTCCCTTCCGCAGCCCCTGCCCTGATAGCGCTTGTCTATCATGAAACGCCAGATAAAATAACTGCTCCTTGTGAATCGGTAGACCTCGTTAAGATCGTCGTCCGGGTCGTAAGGGATGTCATAGCCTATCATCGCAAATCCGATGGGCTTTTCTCCCATGTAAATGCCGAATGTGAAAACGTGGAAGCCCGCTTCGCGCACGATGCCGGCATAGGCAAGGCTTTCCATGTTGCTCGGCAGAAAGCATTCCTGCTCCCCGGTCACGCGCAGCTTCTCAATATCGTGCCAGTTGAGATAGGTGACTCTCTCCAAGTGAATGTTGTCCATTTTCAATTTTCTCCTATATTATTGTTACAGCATGAAGTGTCTGCCGAAAGGTACAAAAAAACCGTGACGTCAGGCCACGGTTAAATAATCGGATGTGTATCGTGATATGATCAATCCAAAAAAGCCGAGGTCATCATGCTGTATTCGATTAAGGTTTCGATTGTAATTATGCCCATTGATGTTTTACCTCGCTTTCTTTAGTTTTAGGCAATTTCATTATAACATAGCCCGTCATAAAACACAAGCCTCAATTATAAATATATTTTACATGTCCCGCCGCGAGCGATTGAAGGGGCAGCAACTGCCGCCACGCAGTTCCTTGGGAGCTTTTTTGACAGACTGAAACGAGCATGATCCACATGAACCATGCTCGTAGGCTTAACTGTTTATTGTGTTTTGAGTCCGATCACATCTTGAGCAGATTTGAAAGGCTCGAATAGATGAGGGGATCGGGCAGATTTGCGAACATATCCGCCATGGGCTTGCGCTCATGAATTGTCTTGACCGCCTCGGCAAAGAGAGGAGCCGCGGATATGACCTTCATCTTGGTCGAATACTTGGCAATGTCGGGGCAGTTGACGGTATCGGTAACGATCAGCTCCGTAAGGGGGCTTTCCTCTATCTTGCGGACAGCCGCCTCGTTGACTATCGCGTGGGAGAGGAAGGCATGAACGCTGCTCGCGCCCTTGTCCAGCAGATTGTGGGCAACATCGACTATCGTGCCGCCGCTTGTGGTGAAGTCGTCAACGACAAGACAACGCTTGCCCTTTACGTCGCCGATTATCTCCATTACCTTCGCCTTCTCGTCATGGCCGTAGCGAACCTTGTTGCATATGGCAAGGCTCAGACCAAGCCTGTCCGCGAAAAGACGGGCGTTCTTGGCAAAGCCCGCGTCAGGGGATACGACAACGGCGTCCTCGGTGACAAGCCCCGCCCTCTGAGCGTACGCGCAAAGAAGCGGACGCGCATAGAGATGATCCACGGGAACCTTGAAGAAGCCCTGTACCTGGGGAGCGTGAAGATCCATTGTGATAACACGGTCGATGCCCTCAGTTTCAAGACAGTCGGCGCAGACGCGGCCGCGTATGGACACGCGAGGCTCGTCCTTCTTGTCAGCCTTGGCATAACCGTAGTAGGGGATTATGACGGTGATGGAGTTTGCGCTTGAACGCCTGAAGGCGTCAACCCAGAAAAGCAGCTCCATGAACTCGTTGTTGGGGTCCCTGCCAATAGCCTGTACGATATAAACGTCCTCATTTCGGGCGGATTCGTCAAAACGAACATAGGTGTTGCCGTCCCCGAAACGCTTGGAGAATGACTTGCCCAATGAAAGTCCCAGATACGAACACATGCGCTCGGCAAACGGTCTTGATGACTCGCCCGCGAAAATCCTGATGTCACTCATGAAATGAATACCAGCCTTATTAAGATTTGTGAAGCCGCGCTTGAAATTTGTCACACGGGACCACTTTCATCATTATAACAGAAGTTTCGCGTTCCTTCAATGCAAAGGCGGAATATATATTCCACTGTTTGGATCGTGTTTGAATTCTTTTTTAAGCCCGTTCCGGCAGGGAGGTATGTGCGAACAAACCGTACCCGCGAGGCATATCCTTGCCGGATGGACTTCAATAGGTTTAGAGCTGTTCATGCCCGGTCTGTGCCAACCAATTTTGCAGGGATGTTCTTTCGTATGGTATCCCCAAAAGCCGCTAATAATATATGGGAAAATATATTAAAATCAGACGGGCAAATTTTCCATAATATACTTGACTTTTGGACAAAGGCTAACTATACTATGCTATGGTGTCAATAAACTGACCCAAAATGCGTTTTTATGTGAAAAAATCGCCTCAGAAACGGGTTGCAGAAGTGAACGGAAGAGGAGATTTTGAGATAAAAAACACAAATAAATACAAGGAGAGAATCTAATGCCAACCATTAACCAGCTGGTCAGGAAGTCAAGGACCAAGGTCGAGTACAAGTCCAATTCTCCTATCCTGAAGCAGTGTCCCCAGAGGCGTGGCGTTTGCACGGCAGTCCGTACAACCACCCCCAAGAAGCCCAACTCGGCTCTTCGTAAGATCGCTCGTATCCGTCTTACCGACGGACTCGAAGGTACCGCCTATATCCCCGGCATTGGTCATAACCTGCAGGAGCACTCCGTTGTTCTCATAAGGGGCGGCCGTGTTAAGGATCTTCCCGGTGTTCGTTATCATATCATCCGCGGCGCCCTCGATACCGCAGGCGTTGCAAAGCGTATGCAGGCTCGTTCCCGCTATGGCGCAAAGCGTCCCAAGAAATAATATTTAGGAGGTCACACAATGCCCAGACGTGGTTTTATTCCCAAGAGGGAAGTGCTTGACGATCCTATCTATGGCGGCAAGCTCGTAACTAAGCTCATCAATCAGGTTATGCTCGACGGTAAGCGCGGTGTTGCTCAGCAGGCGACATACGGTGCTTTCGAGATAATCCGTGAAAAGACCGGCCGTGAGCCCCTTGAGGTCTTCACAGAGGCCATGAACAACGTCATGCCCGTTCTCGAAGTCAAGGCTCGCAGGGTTGGCGGTTCAAACTATCAGGTTCCCATCGAGATACGCCCTGAGCGTCGTCAGACACTCGGTCTGCGTTGGATCGTAATGTTTGCCCGCAAGAGGAGTGAACGCACCATGATGGAGCGTCTCGCGGGTGAGATAATGGATGCTGCTTCCGAACAGGGCGGCGCCTTCAAAAAGAAGGAAGACACCCACAAGATGGCGGAAGCCAACAAGGCGTTCGCGCACTATCGTTGGTAAGCCGAAAAGGCAGTATTTATCAAATCTGTTATACCGCGCGTTGCGCTGTATATACTAAAAAAGCGGAGAGGAGGAGACATTTATGCCAAGAGAAACATCCCTTGATATGACCAGAAACATAGGTATAATGGCTCATATCGACGCCGGAAAGACGACGACTACCGAGCGTATCCTTTACTACACAGGCAAGATACACAGGGTTGGCGAGGTGCATGAGGGCGCGGCTGCCATGGATTACATGGAACAGGAACGCGAAAGAGGCATAACCATAACCTCCGCCGCTACAACCGCCTACTGGAGAGGTCATCGCATCAACATCATTGACACTCCCGGCCACGTCGATTTCACGGTTGAGGTCGAAAGGTGCCTGCGAGTGCTTGACGGAGCTGTTGCGGTGTTCTGTGCCAAGGGCGGAGTCGAGCCCCAGTCGGAAACCGTCTGGAGGCAGGCGGAAAAGTACGGCGTTCCCCGCATGGCGTATGTAAACAAGATGGACATAGTGGGCGCTGATTTCTATCGCGTAATTGATATGATGCGCGACAGGCTTCACGCGAACCCCGTGCCCATACAGCTCCCCATAGGTGTTGAGGCGGATTTTCGCGGCATAGTCGATCTGGTCACCATGACCGCCGAAGTCTACTATGACGCCGAGGGAAATGACATACGGCGCGAGGAGATACCAAGCTCCATGCTTGAGGATGCCGAGGAATACCGCAGTCAGCTCATAGAGGCGGCTGCCGACTTTGACGATGATCTGATGGAAGCCTATATCTCCGGTGAGGAGGTATCCGAGCAGATGCTCAAGAGTGCCATCAGAAAGGGTACTATCCGAAACGGCATGGTTCCCGTGTGCTGCGGCACATCGTATAGAAACAAGGGCGTACAGCCCCTGCTCGACGCGATAGTGGACTACATGCCATCCCCCCTTGATATACCTCCTATAGAGGCGCCCAACAAGGACGGGAGCAAGTTGATTGAGATAAAGGCCGAGGACTTCGCTCCTTTTGCCGCTCTCGCGTTCAAGATAGTTACCGACCCGTTTGTCGGAAAGCTCGCGTTCTGCCGCATTTACTCCGGTACTGTCAAAAGCGGTTCCACCGTTTACAACAGCACCAAGGGCAAGCGTGAGAGAGTATCGAAGCTCCTGCTCATGCACGCCGACAGCCGTACCGAGGTGGACGAGGTGCGTGCCGGTGACATTGCCGCATTCGTTATGAAGGACACATCGACAGGTGATACGCTCTGTGCCGAGAACCGTCAGGTTCACCTTGAGTCAATGGAGTTCCCCGAGCCCGTAATCAGGATCGCTATTGAACCCAAGACCAAGGTAGGACAGGAAAAGCTCGTTTTGGCGCTTGCCAAGCTCTCCGAGGAGGATCCCACCTTCCGAAGCTATACCGACGAGGAAACAGGGCAGATGCTCATTTCCGGCATGGGCGAGCTTCATCTGGAGATAATAGTTGACAGGCTTATACGGGAGTTTAAGGTCGAGTGCCGCGTAGGCAAGCCTCAGGTCGCTTACCGCGAGACGATCATAAAGCCCGTAAAGGCATACGGAAACTATGTGCATCAGCTCGGAGGTCACGGTCAGTACGCCAAGGTAACGGTCGAGTTCAGTCCCAACCAGCCCGGCGAAGGCTATAAGTTCGTTGACAAGACGGTTGGCGGAGTGGTTCCCAAGGAGTTTGCTGCCGCAACCGATAAGGGCATAAGAGAGGCGGCGAGATCGGGCAGTATAGGCGGCTATGAGGTCGTTGACTTTACGGCAACGTTGGTCGATGGAAGCACGCACGAGGTCGATTCGAGCGAACTGGCGTTCAAGATAGCGGGAAGTCTTGCTTTCAAGGAAGCCCTCAAGGAGGAAAACTCCAAGCTGCTTGAACCGTTCATGAAGTGCGAGGTGCTTGTCCCGGATGAGTATTTGGGAGATGTAATAGGCAATATAAATGCCCGCCGCGGGCGCATAGAAAGTATGGATACCCGCGCCGGACTGCGTCAGATAGACGCGCTCTGCCCGCTCTCCGAGATGTTCGGATACGCGACGGATCTTCGTTCAAGGACGCAGGGAAGGGGAACCTTCACCATGCAGTTCGACCACTATGAGGAAGTCTCCAAGGCTCTTGCCGACAAGATCCGCGGAGTTATACACTAATATTAAATTGTTAAACCCCCCATAAGGGGCTATAATAAAAAAAAACACCAAAATATTTCAGGAGGAATCCCCAAAAATGGCAAAGCAGAAATTTGAAAGAACTAAGCCCCATGTAAACATCGGTACCATCGGTCACGTTGACCACGGTAAGACAACCCTCACAGCCGCCATCACAATCGCTCTTTCCCAGCAGGGTCAGGCGGAAGCCATGCGTTATGACCAGATCGATAAGGCCCCCGAAGAGAAGGCCCGTGGAATAACAATCAACACCGCTCACGTTGAGTACGAGACCGACAAGCGTCACTATGCTCACGTTGACTGCCCCGGCCACGCTGACTATGTTAAGAACATGATCACCGGTGCCGCTCAGATGGACGGTGCTATCCTCGTTGTTTCCGCTGCTGATGGCCCCATGCCTCAGACCCGTGAGCACATCCTGCTCGCCCGTCAGGTTGGCGTTCCCTACATCATCGTCTTCATGAACAAGGTTGACCAGGTTGACGATCCTGAGCTGCTTGAGCTTGTTGAGATGGAAATCCGTGAGCTGCTCTCCAGCTACGACTTCCCCGGAGATGACACCCCCATCATCAAGGGTTCCGCTCTGAAGGCCCTCGAAGCCCTCACCAACGGCGCTGTTGCTAAGGAAAGCCCTGAGTGCCAGTGCATATTCGAGCTGATGGATGCTGTTGACTCCTACATCCCCACTCCTGAGCGTGCTTCCGACAAGCCCTTCCTTATGCCTGTTGAGGACGTCTTCACAATCACAGGTCGTGGTACCGTTGCTACCGGTCGTGTTGAGCGCGGCATTATCAAGGTAAACGATAAGGTTCAGATCGTTGGTCTCAAGGAAGAGCCCAAGGACACCACCGTTACCGGCGTTGAAATGTTCCGTAAGCTCCTCGATTTCGCAGAGGCTGGCGACAACATCGGCTGCCTGCTCCGTGGTATCCAGAGGAACGAGGTTGAGCGTGGTCAGGTTCTCGCACAGCCCGGCACGATTCATCCCCATACCCACTTCAAGGGTGAGGTTTACGTTCTGACCAAGGAAGAGGGCGGTCGTCATACCCCCTTCTTCAGCGGCTATCGTCCCCAGTTCTATTTCCGTACAACCGACGTTACCGGAACCATCAAGCTCCCTGAGGGCACCGAGATGGTCATGCCCGGCGACAACACCCGTATGGAAATCAACCTCATCACTCCCATCGCTATGGACGAGGGTCTGAGGTTCGCTATCCGTGAGGGCGGCCGTACGGTTGCTTCCGGCGTTGTTACCGCTGTTATCGAGTAATTGTTTTCTTTCCCCAATGGCTCCCGCGGCGTTTGTCCGCGGGGCCTCTTTATTTTATCGGCAAAGGTTCCTCCAAACGGCGTAAAATCAACAAATATATGAGAAATGTTAAAAAAAAGTCTTGTATTTTCTTGATTTTATGCTACAATACCACATGTGCCTTTTTTAAGGCAAAGAGTTTAATAATTATTTTTAACCCGGAGGAACATAAAATGAATAAAGCTCAGCTTATAAACGCTGTTGCAGCAAAGTCCAACCTTCCCAAGAAGGATATCGACACAATCATCAATGCCACCTTTGACTCCATAATCGAGAGCCTCAAGGAAGGCGAGAAGGTTCAGATCGTCGGTTTCGGTCGCTTCGAGGTTCGTGAGCGTCCCGCGAGGCCCGGCCGCAATCCCATGACAGGCGAGCCTATCGAGATCGCTGCAAGCCGTTCCGCCGCTTTCAAGGCAGGCAATACACTCAAGGAAGCTCTTGAGAAATAATATCACTTTATCGGATAGTGTAGTGAAGCGATGCTTTGATCGTATCACTGTAAATATTTAAGACAACAATTTTTAATTCCGAATTATCGGATGCGGCGCGATATGAGTGCCGCATCCTTCTTTAATGCCTTAAATCGCATAAAAATTTTTTCAACCCTCTTGATTTTTTCGTGGATTCTTATTATAATGTCATCATAGTAAAAAAGGAGGTATCTTCTATGGCTTACAAAATTACTGATGCTTGCATCGCATGCGGCGCTTGCGCAGCAGAATGTCCCGTAAACGCTATCACCGAGGGTGACGGCAAGTATGAAATCAATCCCGATCTGTGCGTAGAGTGCGGCGCTTGTGCCGGTACCTGCCCCGTCGGTGCGCCCGAACAGGAGTAACTGAATAGAACCAAACAAATCGGCATCCCGAACGGGGTGCCGATTTTGCAAAATAATGAGAGGAAGGGGGAGAGCTTATGAAAAGATTGTTTGCATTGGCTCTGGCGGCGGCTATTGTGGGCTGTATGACGGCGGGCTGCTCGACAGGAGCGCAGCTCAAAGTCGGGGAGGCTTCGTTTGTTGAAACGGAGAACGGAGCGGACGGCATCAAATCGAACGGTTCCGATGTCCGGGACTTCCGCTATGGCAGCTTCAATGACTGCACCGTATCGTTCGCTCCCGGCAACTGCGACGCTGTAAGCAAATTTGAGGTTTGCGGCTATACATTCCTCAACGCCTCGACGTTTGCGATAGAGGTCGAACGAAACGGAGAGGTTTGTGAGCTTAAAAAGGCATATGAGAAGGGCTGGCTGAGCGAGAAGGATATTGCCCAAATCTACGAGATACATAAGAAAAACGAGATAGAGCATTTTAATGCCGAGGAGCTGTATAAGGAGTTTGAATAAAATTAAGCAATGAAAAATCGGGATGGGCAGACGCCCATCCCGGCTTTTTTATTATGACGAAACCGTCAGTTATTTTCCTCAAGCATTTTCTTGGCAATTTCCCAATACCTGTCCATTGCCGACATTATTGATCGGCTCCAGCCTTATCGATATAGCTCTGAATAACGTCGATCATGTGCTTGTTTTGGAAAGAAGCGCGTATCTCATCCATATCGACCGTGCGTCCCTCCATTATGCCCTGAATGAGCGCCTCGGCGTACATGACCTCACGCGTCACGGGATCCTTCAGGTAGGTAAGAAGGTCCATGTTCATCTTCTCGTTGATGCCCTCGATCATGCCCGTAAAGAAGGTGCTGTTCTCGCCTAAAAGGCGACCAACTTCCTCCATACAGCGGAATGCCTCGGTCACTTCCTCAAGGGGCATTAGACGCCTCTCGCGTGCTGCGAATACTCCGCCGTTTAAAAGCTTGTCTGCCGTCGTCCCGAGCGTGTCGCAGAGATCCAGAAGCAGCCCCGTGTCGGGCAGCGCGTCGCCGTTCTCCCATTTGGAAACGGCCTGGAAGGATACGTTCAGTTTCTCCGCAAGCTCCTTTTGAGTCATGCCTGCGGTTTTTCTCAAATGCTGTATATAACAGCCTATTTTAAGATTATCCATTTTTTTCTCCTATAATGAATTATGGTGCTTGCGGTCCGCAGCACCATAATACAATCCTTCAGCTAAAATGTAAATAACGCGAAGATTGAGTTTATTCTACTTTAAATAGAGCTTTCGCCTTCTCCCAATACTCGTCCATCTCGGGCAGAGTCATATCCTCGAATCGCTTTCCGTCCTCCAGTATCAGCTTTTCGGTGAGCTTGAAACGCTTTTCAAACTTATCGGTCGCGGCGGTGAGCGCAAGGTCGGGATCGACCTTCTTGAGCCTTGCTACATTCACGGCGGCAAAGAAGAGATCGCCTATCTCATCCTCGATATGTGCGCCGTCACCCTCCTTTATGGCTTCAAGCACCTCGTCGGCTTCCTCATGCACCTTGGGCAGGGCTTGCTCGGCGGAATCCCAATCAAAGCCCACGTCCGCCGCCTTCTTCTGTATCTTGTAGGCACGCAGCAGGGAGGGGAAGGACTTGGGTACGGAGTCCATGGCGGATGCCACGGTGCTTTGATGCTTCTCCCGCTTTTTCAGAACCTCCCAGTTGGCAAGTACCTCGTCCGAATTTTCAACATGGGTGCTGCCGAACACATGTGGGTGGCGATAGATCATCTTGTTGACTATCCCCGTTGCCACATCGCGCAGGGAGAATGCCGCGTGTTCCTCCTCTATAACCACATGGAACGCGATTTGCAGGAGCAGATCGCCCAGCTCCTCGCACATATCGTCGGAATCGTTGCGGTCGATGGCGTCTATAACCTCATAGCACTCCTCAAGGAGGCTCTTTTTGAGGCTCTCATGCGTCTGCTCCGCGTCCCACGGGCATCCGCCCGGAGCCCTCAGACGGTGCATGACCTGCATAAGTCCCTCGACAGAATGCCTCGGAAGCTCAATATCCTTCATCGGAGGAACGAGCAGTACTGCCGCCGCGTCGTATTTTTTCAGACGGTCAAGCTCAAAAAGCCGTATGCGCCGAGTATCATAGCCGGAGCCGTCTTCATATGGAACCGCGAAAACAACATCGTATTCGTCGGGATAGTATTCGCCAAGCACCAGCTTGACCTCGCTCGCGGTGAGCGGAGAGTCTATCTCGGTTATGGCGTGAAGCTCATCGGTGTCCGCTATGCGCTCAAGACGGTTGGCAGGCAGCTCGGTGATTATCTCATCGGGCGTTATAAGCCCGTTGGAAATGGCGGCTGAATAAGCGCATTCGCCAAACCCCGCAAAGGGGGTTACGGATACGGCTGTGCCGGAGGCATGTACAGCCCTCAGAACATCGGGATTGATGCGTCCGAGGGTTATGTAAGCGATATGCTCAACATCGGGATTTTGAGCGGCAAGAATAAGCTCGCGGGCAATGCTCTCGTTAAGAGCATCGAAATCATCGGAGCTTTCATAAAGCCCGTCCATGCTGATAAGTCCGTCTATGGCATCCCTGAAACGCGCCATGAACGGATGCTGTTCGGTTTGAATGCGGAAAACCGTGCTTTTCAGCGCACAGATTCTTTGAAGCGCGCTTTGAAAATCGGCTCCTGTCTGGATTATTATAATGTCTGCCATACGGCTGTAACTCCTTTGGTAAATATTGGTGTTTCTATTCGGTCATTTCTCCCGCCATGTCCTTACCCATCATGGAGCGGACGCTCTCGATATCGGTTGATCTGCCGAGTACCCACATGAGCTTAGTAATAGTGGCTTCGGTTGTCATATCATGTGCCGAAATAACGCCAAGCTCTTTAAGCGAGCGGCTGACCTCATAGATATCCGGGGTGCTTTGTTCGTAGAGGCATTGACTGGTCAGCACAACCGGTATGCCGGCGGACATCAGATTTTTAATGCTTTCGGTGTGATTGCGGCGAATGTTGTGCATACCGCCAAGTCCGAAGCCCTCAACGACGACGCCCTTCATGTTGCAGTCCTTCAGACTGTCCAGCAGGCGGGGACTCATGCCGGGAACTATTTTAACAAGCGCAACGCGGTAATCCATGGCAGTTGAGAAGCTGAAGCCCTCGGTTTGCTTGGGGCTGTGCAGAAGCACGCATTTGCCGTCTATTACGGTAGCTATGTAAGGATAGTTGATGGATTCAAAGGCCTTCAGGCTTGTTGTGCGCGTCTTGACGGCACGGCATCCGAGAATGACCGAGCCTCCGAAGCAGATATAAACCCCGCCGGGAAGACTTGTTGCGGCGGTCACAGCGTCCATGAGGTTGCGGCGTCCGTCGGAGTCGGGATATATGGCGGGATACTGCGCTCCCGTCAGCACAACGGGGATGGGTATTCCGCGGAGTATGAATGAAAGCATGGAGGATGTGTAGGCCATAGTGTCCGTACCGTGAGTCAGCACGATGCCGTCGCAGATCTGAGCGCGCTCCCTTATAGCTTCGGCAATTATGCACCATTCCTCCGGCTGTATGTTGGAGGAGTCCATGCTGAACAGGTCTGTGCAGCTTATTTGCACCTCCTCGGACTCGCAGCCGACAAGCTTTACAAGATCGTTTGCAGTCAATTCGGGAGAAAGCCCGTTTTCCGTCGGTACGCACGCTATTGTGCCGCCGGTTGAAATGAGACAGATTCGTTTCATATAATGCCTCCGTATTGTCTATGAATACATTATAATTGTTTATCCCAAGAATGGCAAGCAATTTCTTGGCTGATTGCCGCTTGTTTAAATATACAAAACAGGAAATAAAAATATTGACGCTCTTTTTCTTTTCTGGTAAAATTGATGTATATAAAAAAGGAGGGGAATGGGCGGTTTTAATTTGCTATTGACAGCTCGTTTTTGCGGCAGTATAATAAAAGCGTTAATATTGTTTACAATAAACCTTCGGAAAGGACTCCCATGGATCTATTTGACAAATGTAATAATGAGCTTGTGAATACAAGCCGAGAGGCAGGCGTATACCCTTATTTCCACTGCCTCGAATCGAAGCAGGACGTAGAGGTAATAATGGAGGGCAAGCGCAGGATAATGCTTGGCTCCAACAACTATCTCGGACTTACGACGAACCCGCGTGTAATAAAGGCGGGCATGGACGCGCTTGAGAAGTACGGAAGCGGATGCTCCGGCTCAAGGTTCTTAAACGGCACATTGGAGCTGCATGTCCGGCTTGAGGAGGAGCTTGCCGAGTTCCTCCATAAGGAGGCGGTCATGACGTTCTCGACGGGCTTCCAGTCGAACCTCGGCATAATCAGCGCGATAGTCGGCAGAAACGATTACATGATCTGCGATAAGGAGAATCATGCCTCGATATACGACGGCTGCAAGCTCAGCTACGGCAAGATGCTCAGGTACAGGCATTCGGATATGGAAGACCTTGAGGCGCAGCTCATGCGCGTGCCTGAAACGGCAGGCAAGCTCATAATCACCGACGGCGTTTTCTCCATGAGCGGCGATATAGCAAAGCTGCCTGAGATAGTCGCTCTTGCCGAGAAGTACGGCGCGAGGGTCATGGTCGATGACGCTCACGGTCTTGGCGTGCTTGGTGAGAACGGCAGGGGAACCGCAGACTATTTCGGTCTGACCG
Organism: uncultured Eubacteriales bacterium; assembly: GCA_902787375.1. Classification (GTDB taxonomy): domain Bacteria; phylum Bacillota; class Clostridia; order Christensenellales; family CAG-138; genus UBA3857. The sequence continues at coordinate 31,091 of CADAGD010000010.1, read as the reverse complement.
ACAAGGTCGATATAATAATGGGTACTTTCTCCAAGAGCCTTGCGTCCATAGGCGGATACATGGCGGCGGATCTGCGCGTTGTGGAGTATGTGCGCCACTCATCGCGTCCGTTCATATTCTGCGCTTCGATACCTCCGGCGTCCTGCGCCACGGCGATAGAGGCTCTGCACATAATGAAGGAGCAGCCCGAACTGCCCAAAAGGCTCATGGAGCTTGCTTCGCATATGAGGAACGGTTTGAGGAGCAGGGGCATAGCGATACGCGACAGCATAACCCCCATAATCCCCATATACACATACGATACAATGAGAACTCTCGAAAAGGCGAAGGAGCTTTATGATGAAGGCGTATATGTGAATCCCGTTCTGCCTCCGGCAACGCCTGCGGATGAATGCCTCCTGCGCACAAGCTACATGGCGACGCATAACGAGGCTCTGCTCGACGAGGCACTTGACATAATCGAAAGAGTTATCGGTCATACCGCCGAAGGACACGAAGCAAAATGACGGAAAACAAACGTGTCGCGCTTATAACCGGAGCTACGAGCGGCATAGGGCTTGCGATGGCTGATGAGTTTTCAAAGCGCGGCGATACCGTATACGCGGTCGCAAGACGCGAGGCGAAGCTCCCGGAGGGCGTTCGTTTTATAAGGGCGGACGTAACCTTGATGGAGCAGGTGGAAGCCGCCGTGGGCGAGGTTTTGCGCCGCGAGGGACGCATTGATGTTCTTGTAAACAACGCGGGCTTCGGAATATCCGGCGCGGTGGAATTTACCGAATCGGCGGATGCCAAACGCCAGTTCGACGTCAACTTCTTCGGAATGGTCAACATGACAAAGGCGGTGCTTCCCGCCATGAGGGAAGCTGGCGGGGGTATGATACTCAATATCAGCTCCGTCGCCGCCGTCACGCCCATACCGTATCAGACATACTATTCCGCGTCAAAGGCGGCGATAAACGCCTATACCATGGCGCTTGCCAATGAGGTCAGGGGGCATAACATAAAGGTCGCCGCGCTCATGCCCGGTGATGTAAAGACGGGCTTTACCGCCGCACGCTCCAAATCGGCAAGCGGCGCGGACGTCTACCCCGCGCTCGAACGCTCCGTTAAGACAATGGAGCGCGATGAGCAGAACGGCATGAGCCCCCAAACCCTCGCAAAACGCGCATATGGTATCTCCAAAAAGAAAAGCCCAAAGCCGCTGTATTCGTGCGGATTGAGCTATCGCCTGTTCTGTGTGCTGGCAGGAGCCTTGCCGAATAGGCTTGTTAATTTCATATTGTCGAAGCTCTATGGCTGAGAGACATAGTGTTCAATAAAACCGAGAGGAAGGCGTCATTATGATTAAAAAAACAGTTGTTATTTCAACCGCGCTTGCGCTTTTGATGCTTCTCGCTGGATGCAAAAAACCGGAGGAAAAGCCGAGCGATGCAAGCAATCTGTCTTCAAGTCAGCCAACCGAAACCATTGAAGACAACGCGGATTTACGGAAAACCTATACCGAAGAGGAGCTTATGGCGAGTGAGTATGCCTGTTACATACCCGATTTTGCTGATCTTGACTTAAAGCTCGATAACGCTGAGCGTTTTAAGGAGGATGAGTCCGAAGACGAATGGGTATTCAAAGGCTCATGGCTTAATGAAAAAACATACTTGAGTGTTGATATTCAGGTTTCGGATTTAGACTACGGTTCTTCGTCATACAAGGATCGCATAGTCAGGTTCGATAATGGCGTCGCGTCTGAGGAAGGCGTGGAGTATCCCGTTTTTATGGCTGAGGAGCTTGGCGTACATTGCTTAGACTACATGGAGCCCGTCCGTGACGCAGGAGGATCGGGACGCCTGAATTTCAGCATTATAAGCGGAGATAAAATTATCACCTATGTTTTTGATAAAATAATGCCGAAAGACATGGAAACGGCTTTCAATGCCGTTGCGGACTGCTATAGATGAGAAAACGATGCAGCATGAGTTTTAAGAAAGGGAGATAACTATGAGTGCTGTTAATAACACCAACTATTCGATTGTCTGGATCATCGGATTCCTTGTTGCGGGCGCAATCATAGGAGCGATACTTCTTATAACAAAGAGGAAAAAGCTTGCGCTCATCAGCGTCGGTGTTTCCGTATTAGCCGCTTTGATAGCGTTGCTTATCGGGACAATCTCGTCCCGAAAGAGCATGAAGTGGAACAGCGAAGTTTCCTTCGGCATTGATAAAACCGCAAAAGCGGTGGAGCTTGTGAAGGAAGCCGTGGACGATGAAAGAAGCTCTTTTCCTGAAAACTTTCATCTTAATAATTCCGTGATTCAGCTTAACGGCTTTGATTTGGGTTTTGTTGGCGGCAGTTTTTCTACCTTCCGCTTCGAGGTCGTCAATGCCACCGACAGCAATGGCAAGCTTTATCAAATAGGGCCAAAAGATTCTTTCTTCATAAATGATTCCGGCAAAATAACGAGTGACAAATTGCTTCCGCTTTCCATAGCCGAGCTGATGCTGTCCTCGCTGGATAATGAGCATTGGATTGAGAACAGGTTTAAAGTCGATGACAGCCCTGTCCATATTGAGTATTTAACAAAGCTTGATAAGCTTGATAAGTCTGAAATGGATGGCAAGATTTATATGCTCGATTCCGGTTCCATTGCGGAATTGGAGGATGAATCTGTTGAGGGAACGATGTATTTATTTGAAATAACTGCGGGTGCTCAGAAGGCTCTATTGATTGTGAAAGATACAAACCAATGATGAGCCTGCGGTAATTATAATAATAGGCGGGGTACGGTTTGTTCGCGCAAGCCGTACCCCATATTGCAATAGGGTGAATGATTATGAACAATGATATAACGGACAGGATCAAAGCCTACTGGAATGAAACCTCGGATTCGGAGTGGTACAGCTCGCTGCGAACCGATGAGCGAATCGGGCGTATCAAAGAGAAGCCGGAATCGGCATTCCATCCTGCCGTAAACGAATTGATCCGCAAATATGCTCCCGACATGAAGGGACGGCGGGTTCTGCTTCCCTCCAGCGGCGACAATCACGCGGCATTTGCTTTCTCGCTTATGGGCGCGCAGGTGACGTCGGCTGACATCAGCGAGCGGCAGCTTGAAAATGCGGCGGTCATTGCCGAGCGGCTGGGGCTTGAAATCGAGTTCATATGCGACGATACGATGAAGCTGTCAAAAATCCGCGACGGGGCTTACGATATGGTGTATACGTCCAACGGCACGCTTTCATGGATAAGCGACATTGACGGTATGAACCGCAGTCTTTACCGCGTGCTGAAAACGGGCGGATATTCGGTCATGTACGATATGCACCCGTTCAACCGTCCTTTTTCGGGAGAGGCTTTTAAAGCCCCCCGCATAGTCAAGTCCTATAATGACGTCTTTCCCGATATTCATTGGCGGCTTCAGGATATTGTCAATTCGCAGATCAATGCGGGGCTGAGCGTATGCGAGCTGGCGGAGCTGCCCGCTGTGGATGCTTCATTTTGGTTTACCTATGCCGAGCTTAGGGAAAAAAGCCCGGAAGAACTCGATGGGATAAACGATTGGAAAAGAAATCCCATGGCCGCGCTGCCCGCGTGGATGGCGTTGATCTCAAAGAAGGCTTGATCCCGCGAGCTGTGCGAGCCGAAATACCTGACCTCCCCTGTGAGGTAAAGTGGAACCGCCGCCCCGGCGGTGGTGGATGAGGCGGCAAAAAAACTCAGTAAGCACTTAGCTTTTTTGATAGCGCCATGGTTTCCACCTCATCAGTCAGACTTCGTCTGACAGCTTCCCCTTAAAGGGGAAGCCCAGACCGCTGACAAACCCCAAATGCGCCGAAAATACCTGCCTTCCCCTGTGAGGGGAAGGGGGACCGCCGCCTCAGCGGTGGTGGATGAGGTGGCAAAAAACTCAATAAGCACTTGGTTTTTTTGATAACGCCATTTTTCCACCTCATCAGTCAGACTTCGTCTGACAGCTTCCCCTCAAAGGGGAAGCCAAGAAAAGCAGACTTTGTCCGTAATCTGACCTTCCCTTGCGCAGGGAAGGCCGGGGGCGTGCAGCTCAAAAACCTTTGCGCTAAAAGGAAAACAGCCCCCTGTCACTCGAACATGATGAGTATGAGGGGGCTGTAAATCAGTTCAAAAATCCTGCTCCGAAAGCCCTATATGCGCATATCGCCATAAAAACATGTCAGGCTTCTATCCCGTTTTCGGTGAGCTTCACCACTCTGTCGCAGACCTCGCTTATAAATTTGCGGTCATGGGACACGGCTATTATGCAGCCGCCGAATTTGCGCAGGAGTTTTCGTATCATGGGATTGGAGAGCGGGCTGAAATTGCGCGTCGGCTCGTCGAGCAGAAGCACATTATAGCTCTCAAGAGCCATCTTGACGAAGAAGAGCTTTGCCTTCTGACCTCCCGAAAGGCGGTTCACGGGGCTTTCCGCCTCGTCCTTTGTGAACCTGACGCTTCCGAGATACGTTCGGGCGTTGGTGACGGCTTCCTTGCCGCCGGAGGGCGCGAGAAAATCCGTCGGCGTTTCAAACCCGTCCAGCAGCTCCATGTAGTTCTGGGGCATGTAAAACGGCTTTATGTCCCTGCGTCCCATAAGCTCCCGCTCGATAAGGCGCAGAAGCGTGGTCTTGCCTATGCCGTTCCTGCCCGTGATGACGATATGCTCGCAGGCGTCCACGTTCAGATCAAAGCCCGCCGTAAGCCGATTTCCGTCGGGGGAATACAGCCCGTCGCAGGTAAAGCGCAGTATCTCCTTGCGGCGCGGCAGCACGACCGGGGGAAGGTCGATGTCTATCTGCCATTCACTCATGGGCATCTCGGTCAGCTCATCGCGCTCCTTTTCGAGCTTTTTGCCCTGACTTATAACGGAGTGCATCTTTTTCTTTAAGAGCCTTCCGCCGGAGGGGTCGCCGCGGCTTATGTCGTTCTGCGCACGGTTCACCTTTTCGTAAATCTCACGCCAGCGTTCCTCCTTTTTGCGGTACTGCTCATGCTCAAAGACGGATACCTGTGCCTGATGCGCGAATGCCCGCTCGCGTCTTTCGATGTACTCGCGGTAGGGGACGTTCGCCACGGTGCAGCGGGCTACCTTTTTGTGATGGATATGCTCCAGATGTATGACAGCCGTCGCCGTCCTCTCGATGAGCGTTTCATCGTGAGAAACGAAAAGCACGCCGCCCTCGAAGCGGTTTATAAAATCCTCAAGCCATTCGAGGGTTTCAATGTCTATGTCGTTCGTCGGCTCATCCAAGAGCAGCATGTCGGGTTCGTCAAGAAGCAGCTTCACCATGCGCAGCTTCACACGCTCCCCGCCCGAAAGCGTAGCAAGCGTGCGGCTCTCGCTCAGTATGGACGGAGCAAGCCCCATCTCGGCGCAGAGTGCCTCGGCACTCCAAAGCTCCTCATCGGGAATGCCCAAAAACTCCCGTATCGAAAGTGCTTTTTCGCTCTCCTCAAGCTCCTGCGGAAGATAGCCCAATCTGTGCCTGCCCCTTGATATGGAGCCGACATACTCCGCGTGATCCGATATGAGCGCGGGATTGACTATGAGCTTCAATAGTGTGGACTTGCCGTTGCCCTCCTCGCCTATTATGACCGTCCGATCACCCGGATTCAGTGTAAACGAAATATCCGAAATGAGCGCACGCCCGCTTGCCGTAACGTATATGGAAACATTATTTAATTGTATCATGGTTTACCTCGCTGATATTAAAACAAATCTAACCGAGCCACAGAGCCTTGCTGTGACTGTGAATAACTGTGAATATGATGTGTTCAGCGAATGTTCAAGCCGGGAATACCTCGATTCATAACTTGGGGCTATTATAACATCTGCCGGAGCAGTTTTCAATAACCGTGTATAATATATTAACCGAGAAGAACGCCGCAGGAAGTTTTTTCCTTGCGGCGTTGATTTCATATTCTTTTCCGCTTCGTTTCAAACCCATGCACCCAATCGGAGAACAGGTAATAGCAGAGGAAGATTATAGAGCTGATGCCCCATGTTAAAGGATATGCCCAATAGATGTACTGTATCTCATGGAAGAAGTGCATCATTATCTCGATGTATGTTATGCGCAGCACGCACCATATGGCAAGCATGACCGACATGGGAACGACAGCTTTACCTGCTCCGCGGCAGACGGAAGCGACCGCATGAGAGAACGCTAACAGGCAGTAGAAGAACGCCTCCGTACGCGCCTGCTGTGTTCCAAGCTCTATAACGGCGGGATTGCTGTCGAAAAGCCCCACGAGCGTCGGCGCGAATATCCATATGCCAAGCCCTATAAGCTCCGCCATTATGACGGCTCCCGTTATGCCGAAGCGTGAACCCCTCTTTGCTCTCGCGTATTCGCCCGCGCCGAGGTTCTGACCGACGAACGTCGTTATCGCCATTGTGAATGAGTTTATGGGCAGGAACGCGAAGCCCTCTATCTTGGAGTATGAGCCGTACGCGGCGGTGGCTGTCTTGAGGAAGGAGTTGATGTTCTTCTGCACTATGACATTCGCAAGACCTATTACCGAGTTCTGTATTCCCGAAGGAAGTCCATAGCGGATTATCTCCCTGAATATCGGCCCGTTAAAGCCTATCTTTTTGAACTCAAGCCTATAGACGGTATCCTTCCTGACAAACTGGAACACGCAGAGTATGACGCTTGCCGCCTGTGATATTGTCGTGGCGAGCGCGGCTGACCATACGCCCCAATGGAACACGCCGACGAACAGAAGGTCGAGACATACGTTCAGTATTGACGAGAATATGAGATAGTAGAGCGGACGCTTGCTGTCCCCGACGGCGTTCATAATGGATTTGAACGTGTTGTACATGACTATCGCAAGGGCTCCCGCGAAATAATAGCGGAAGTAGATGACGGCTTCGTCCATTATCTCAGGATCGGTGTCCATCCATTTGAGGAACGTGGGAGTGAATACGACGCCGAACACGGTCAGCAGTATGCCGCTCGTCAATCCGAGCGCGATATTCGTATGAACGGCAAGCGATACCTTGTCCATCTCCTTTGCGCCGAAATACTTTGAAATGACTATTCCCGCGCCCATGGTCGCGCCTATGAAGAAGCTCGTTATGAGGAATATCAGGTTGCCGGAGGAGCTTACCGCCGCCAGGGAATCCGTGCCGAGAAAACGCCCGACTATCATCGAGTCGGCTGTGTTGTATAGCTGCTGAAATAACTGACTTAAAAATACGGGCAGCGCGAAGCTCAGTATCAGCTTCCACGGCGTTCCCTTCGTCATATCCTTTGAGGTGCTGTTCATTGCTTTGATCGACATAAAAAACCTGATTAATCCTTTTTCTTTAATTATAGCACCATAAAAACAAAAAAACAGACTGCCCGATAAATATAATTTTTCAGCTTGACACGGCTTGGCTCCCTGTTGACAACAAATAAAAGAACGTATACAATTAATGCAAATAATTAATATGGAGGATTACCATGCGTCCCGTAAATATCAACGAATTCTGCAATCTCAAATTTCTGTCCAATGTAACATTCTCACCGTCGGGTGAAACATACTGCTATGTGGTTTCCGAGGCGGATGAGAAAAAGAACAGCTACAAGTCCTGCATATATGTGAAAAAGGATAAGCATACCATCAAGCTCACAAACGGCGGCAGGGAGAGGGGCTTCCAGTATCTCGATGACAGAACGATACTCTTTGCCGGCTCGCGCGAGGAGAAGGAGGACGACAAGTCGATAGATCTGACAAGCCGTTTTTACAGCATCAGCCTTGACGGAGGCGAGGCGGAGCTTGCGTACAGTTTCCCGATACCTGTCGTGAGGCTCATAACCGAGCTTGACGAGGGTCTGCTGCTTTTGGGAAGAACCATACCGGGCTTTGAGGATTTGTATAAGGGGGATAAGGCATATACCGAGGCATATAAGAAGCATGTCAAGGAGAACGCCGACTATGAGGAGATAAAGCAGGTTCCGTGGTGGTGGAACGGAACCACATATACAAAGGGAGCCTACACCTCGCTCTATTACTATGAGCCGAAAAAGGACGCGCTCAGGCGCGTGACCGAGCTTGATAAGAACATAGGCGCGGCAAAGCTCTCCCACGATAAGAAGTATGTTTACTACATGAGGCATGACGTCAAGCCCCTGCTTCCGCTCACCGCTTCGGGAACCCTCTGCCGTATGCGCGTAGGCGAGTGGAAGGAGGAGGTTATAATGGAAAGCCGTAAGGATTTCGACATTCACGGCTTTGAGCCTGCCGAAAGCTTCATCTATGTGCTGGCGGCGGACGGTCACAACGGCCTCAATACCGACTGCGACTTCTATACGCTCGATTACGAAACCAATGAGATGAAGCTCTGCGCCCGTTATGGCGAGTCCATTGGCTCCTCCGTCGGCTCCGATGTGCGCTACGGCGGGGGCAGGCCCGCAAAGGTCGAGGGCGACACCCTGTATTTCATATCGACACTCTTTGACAGCGCGAACATAATGAAGCTTGAAAACGGCGTTATTTCAAAAGTAACCGATTGGGAGGGTTCGGTCGATACATTCGACGTCAAGAACGGCAATATAGTCGCTGTCGCGCTGCTCGATATGCGCGCTCAGGAGATATACGACGGCAAAAGGAGAAAGCTCACGAGCTTCAATACCCGCGCTTTGGCGGGAAAATACACCGGAATACCCGAAAAACTCAACTTCACGAGGGACGGCGTTGAGATACACGGCTTTGTCATAAAGCCCATGGACTATACGGAGGGCAAAAAGTATCCCGTTATACTCGATGTTCATGGCGGCCCCAAGACCGTTTACGGCGCGGTCTACTACCATGAGATGCAGTATTGGGCGGGCAAGGGCTATTTCGTCATGTTCTGCAATCCGACAGGCTCCGACGGACGCGGCGATTTTATGAACATACTCGGAAAATACGGCACGGTGGACTATGATGATATAATGGCGTTCTGCGATGAGGCGCTCCGAAGGTATCCCGATATGGACGCGGATAACATGTTTGAAACGGGCGGCTCCTACGGCGGATTCATGACCAACTGGATAGTTGGGCATACCGACAGGTTCCGTGCCTGCGCGTCGCAGAGGTCGATATCGAACTGGCTGTCCTTCTACGGCGTTTCGGATATAGGCGTGGATTTCGTCGTTGACCAGAATGCCGCCGATCCGTGGGCAAGCCCCGAAAAGCTCTGGGAGCGCAGTCCCATGAAATACGCGGACAGGGCAAAGACGCCCATGCTGTTCATACACTCGTTCGAGGATTACCGCTGCCCCATAGATCAGGGCTATCAGATGTTCGCGTCGCTCATCGCGCACGGCGTGGAGGCAAAGATGGTCTGCTTCAGGGGCGAGAACCATGAGCTTTCAAGAAGCGGCAAGCCCAAGCACCGCGTCAAGAGGCTTGACGAGATAACAAAATGGTTTGACAGCCATAAGAAATGAACAATACAATAAAAACTTGCGACCAAAGGGAGTCCCCGCGGGCCGGCGCGTAAATTAGAGGAGGAATTATTTATGAAACACTTTTTTGCGATTATTGCGATCGCGCTTGTCTTTTCGATGCTTTTCATGCTTGCGTGCAGCGTTGAGAGCAGGAAGTACACCGATGCGGATTTTGAGAAGATGTCCGCGCAGGAGCTTTACAAGGTACTCAAGGACAACGGGCTTACTGTGGACGATGAGATAATGCGGATATGGGGAGAGGAGAAGATGGCGGAGCTGATAAAGCATGATTTCGAGCTTTTCAAACAGGGCTGCACAAGCCTTGAATATGATGCTTACCATGAGCTTGCCGAGAGCATACAGGGCATTTATGACAGAATAAAGCAATAAGTTGAAAAGAGGATAAACCGAAATCGGGACTGCTGCCGCAAACCGGCTTTTTCGGTGGCAGTTCCTTTGTTTATGTGATATGCTTCGGTATTGACGTGACATTGACAATAATATTGCGTTATTTTGGCTGATTTGTTCTACATGAGGATGATAGAATCTTTAAAGCTCAAACGTCAAAAGGATTCTTTCGATAAGGAGATTCATGTATGAAAAACGGATTTGTTATCAGAACACTCGCTGCCGCGCTCTGCGCTTCGCTTGCGCTGGCGTGTGCGGGCTGTACAAAGGAGAGCGGCACAAACAATCCCGACGGCACGGCGAACCCTTCCCAGAGCGTTGCCGATGACGCGGTTCAAAACACGGCGGTCACGGATAACTCGATAACCGCCGAGGCGGTCACGGGAGATTTTTCAATGACTACCGAGGACGGCGTTTTCACGCAGTTGGGCAGCGTATACGAGATAACCGCGGCGGGAACCTATGCGGTCAAGGGTGCGCTTGACGGGCAGATACTCGTCAAGGCGGACGATTCGGATATAGTCGTTATCGAGATGTTGGGCGCGGCAATAAGCAGCTCGACCGATTCGCCCATAAGGATAGTTTCAGCCGACAAGGTGGAGATTTCAGCCAAGAAGGATACCGATAATGTCGTGAGTGACAACAGGAGTGCCAAGACGTTCGACAACGGCGAGGTAGGCGAGGGCGCGATATACGCCAAGGCAGACCTCAAGATAAAGGGAATGGGAACGCTCGTCGTTACGGGAAGCTACAATAACGGCATCCATACGACTAAGGACTTGACGATACAGAAGCTTTCGCTCAAGGTAACGGCAAACAATATCGCGCTCAAGGGTAACGATTCGGTAACGGTCGAGAGCGGAAATGTCGTAGCCATATCCCAAAACGGCGACGGCGTCAAGACGACCGAAACCGATGCCAACAAGAATGGCGAAACAAGGGGCGATATAAAGCTTTACGGATGCGGTATGGCGGTCTATGCCGCGGGCGACGGATTCAGCGCGGCGCATGATTTTATAATGGCTGCCGACGATGAGGGGAATATGCCCTCCGTTTCGGTATACACCGGAGCGTACAGCGGATACACGGCGGATACAGCCAATACGGATTCCTATAAGGGCGTCAAGTCGAACAATGAGATAACCATATCCGCAGGCGATATAAGCATATCGAGCTATGACGACGGACTCCATGCCAATTACGGTAAGGCGATGGAAGCCGGAGGCGTCGGGCTTGGCAACATAAATATAACTGGCGGAAGCATCACAATGGCGGTCTATTCCCCCGAAGGCAAGACGGGCGGAGGAAAGATGGGCCCCGGAGGTCACGGCGGATGGGGCGGTCAGAAGACCGTTTCGGGCGCGGACAGCATCCATGCCGACGGCATACTCAGTATTTCGGGAGGTACTGTCAATATAGACAGCTCCTATGAGGGACTGGAGGCAAACGTCGTCAATATCTCAGGCGGTGAAACCGTGATATGCGCGGTGGACGACGGAGTGAACGCCTGCAAGGGTCAAAGTACCCCTGCCGTAAATATAACGGGCGGTCTGCTTGATGTAGCCGTTTCCCCTGACGGCGATGTTGACGGCATCGACTCCAACGGTACATACACCCAGACCGGAGGCGTTGTCATAACACGCGGCCCCAACAGCCAAATGGCTGCGGCAATAGACGCCGAAGGCTCGGTATCCGTTACGGGCGGAACCCTCATAATGCTGGGTTACGGCAATGTGCAGACGGGCGAAAACGTCAAGGAGTATTCGCTGTCCCTCCACTCGCAGGGAAGCCATACCGTAAGCATTGGCGGAAACTCCTATACGTTCAATAACAGCTCCGCATACGCGCAAACGCTGTGCGTGAGCGATGCCGAGGTCACGGCACAGTAAGGCGAGTATGCACGCGCCGATATGATACCCACACGGCTCGTCGGGCTTAGGCTCGGCGAGCTTTTTCAAAGCCGCGCAAGCTCGAACATATGTTCGGAATATTGATTTTGGACAAGAAAAGACCGATTGGCTGAGTTTTAGGCATAAAAAACATTACTATACACAGTCAATAAACGGATGAATAATATATAATGCGGAAAAACCCTTGATTTTATTGGAAATTTTCAAAACCGTATTAGCTTATTTTTCAATAAAAAACTTTTTTGAAAAAACCTTGACGTACAATCCATTGGGTGCTATAATGATTGTAGCAACAGATTGTTGTTGGTTCCATTTCCCATAGGGTATTGAAACTCATTGGCATCGCGGCGGTCCGGTCAATACTCTCAGGGTTCCATTTCCCATAGGGTATTGAAACATGAGGAGGAAAGTTCTTCCGTATTCATCACACACCAGGTTCCATTTCCCATAGGGTATTGAAACACGATCCGAACTCGAAACACAAGTATCAACCCAGGTTCCATTTCCCATAGGGTATTGAAACGACCTATGGCCATACGAGGCCGATACCATGACGGGGTTCCATTTCCCATAGGGTATTGAAACGGGCAGCATTCAGCACGTAGCCCTCCCTTTTGCAATGGTTCCATTTCCCATAGGGTATTGAAACTTCTGTCACACTTCCGTCAGTGTTGAGCATGTGGCTGCGGTTCCATTTCCCATAGGGTATTGAAACGACAGGGAGAAAACGCAAGCCGATTCAAAATTATGGTTCCATTTCCCATAGGGTATTGAAACAATACAATAGACGAAAACATGACATTTCTCCTTTGGTTCCATTTCCCATAGGGTATTGAAACAGGAAACAAATCCCGGTCACTTCCCCCATCGGAGGAAGTGGTCGGTTTCCGTTTCCCATCTTGTAAACCAAATCAATTTCTGCTATAATTCGCACATCAATAAACGAAAAGGCATATGAAATCGTAATGGACATCAAAACCCAAAAGAAATTCTTCAACTTCTCGATGCTTGCGACCATAATCGCGCTGGCATGGCCAACTATGCTCGAACAGCTCATGCAGACGGCGGTGCAGTATATCGACACGGCGATGGTAAGCTCGCTTGGAACGTCGGCTACAGCGGCGGTGGGTTCGACAACGACGGTAAACTGGCTCGTCGGCTCGACCATATCGGCGTTCGGCGTGGGCTTTCTGGCGTTCATATCCCAGAAGCTGGGCGCGGGCGAGAACGAGCTTGCGCGCAGGGCTTCGGCTCAGAGCGTGCTTTCGGTGCTTGTCGCGGGAATACTCTTTACCGTGCTGACGCTTGCCGTGTCGGGCTCCGTTCCCGGCTGGATGCAGGTCGATGAAAACATAAGGGGGATTGCCTCCGAATACTTCTTCATACTGTATACGCCCATGCTGTTCAGAACCGCGACGATCATATTCGGCACGGTGCTTCGCGCCGCAGGGGATACCAAAACTCCGATGATTGTGGGCGTCGGCGTGAACCTTATCAATGTGGTACTGAACTTCCTGCTCATATATGAATCCCGCGTTATAACGGTTTTCGGATGGAGCTTCAATATGTGGGGAGCCGGTATGGGCGTCGTAGGAGCCGCTCTTGCGAGCGCGGTCAGCGTCGCGGCAGGCGGTATCGCCATAACATGCGCCCTGATGCGGCACAGGGTCATTTCCCCCAAAGGCATATCCATCGCGCCCGATATGCAGGTCTTAAAGCCCTGCATGAGGGTGGCCTTTCCCAATATGCTCCAAAGGTTCGGAACCTCGTTCGGCTATGTCGCCTTCGCCGCCATGATAAACTCGCTCGGTGAAATATCGACCGCCGCCCATACCGTCGCCAATACCGTGGAATCCGCCTTCTACATTCCCGGCTACGGCATGATGGCTGCGGCGGCAACCCTGACGGGAAACGCCATCGGCGCGGGCGACAGAAGGGGTCTTAAAGAGCTTGCACGCATGAATATGGCACTTGAGGTGCTTCTGATGACGGTTTCGGGAGCCTTGCTGTTCATATTCGCTCCCCAAATGGTGGGCATATTCAGCAGGGATAAGACCGTGCTTTCCCTCGGAACGACCGTCCTGCGCATGGTCGCCTGCTCCGAACCCATATTCGGCGTGAGCCTCGTAATTGAGGGCATGATGCAGGGAGCCGGCAAAACCGTCGCGCCCTTCGTATTCAATATTGTCGGCATGTGGGCGGTGCGCATTGCAGGCACGTTCGTCTGCACTCGGTTGCTCGGCTTAGGACTTGTTTCGGCATGGGCGTGCATGATAGGACATAACATAATACTTTTCGCACTGTTTGCGATCTATTATGCGAGGGGCGGCTGGAATCCGCTGAATAATACATTAAATTATGACCGAATGATGAACGGAAATTAGTATAATTTACGGCTCTACTTGAAAAAACGCATCACCCATGTTATCCTTATAATGGTTCCGAATCACTATTCTGGAGGGAGATTTATGACTTTTGATAACTGGGTCGGCATTGCCGGAGGAATAGCGTTATTCCTCTATGGCATAAAGATTATGGGAACCGGCATTGAGCGTCTTGCCGGCTCAAAGCTTAAAACAATTCTTGAAAAACTGACGAAGAACCGCATATTGGGGTTGCTGGTGGGCGTCATAATAACGGGTATTATTCAAAGCTCAAACGCCGTGTCCGTAATGGCGGTGGGCTTTGTGAACGCCGGAATGATGTCCCTTGAGAACGCGGTCGGAGTTATAATGGGCGCGAATATAGGAACGACCATCACAGGTCAGCTCATCGCCTTCAACATCGACGCCGTATCGCCCATAATCGCCTTCATAGGCGTGATGGGCATGACGTTCTTTAAGAAAAAACCCTGGAACAACATATTCTACATAATAACAGGTCTTGGAATGCTGTTCATGGGTATGATGCTTATGAAGAGCAATATGGTGTACCTCGGCAGGGAGGAATGGTTCTGCAATATCGTGGCAAGCGTTGAGGAACATCCGCTTCTTGGTGTGCTGTTCGGTACTATAATGACGCTGCTCCTGCAATCGGTTTCGGCTTCCGTCGGTGTATTGCAGGCGATGGCTGCGGCGAACATACTTACATTGGGACAGGCAATATACCTCATCTGCGGACAGAACATAGGCTGTACGGCGGTCAGCGTGGTTGCTGCAATGGGCGGCACCAAGGACGCCAAGAGGACGGCTGCCATACATGTTCTCTTTAATGTGTTTGCGTGTATACTGTGCATAGTGCTGCTCCAATTCCTGCCGATGACAAAATGGATAGAGTCCATAACGCCGGATAATCCCGTTCAGCAGCTCGCCAATGCGAATACATTCCTGAAGCTGGGCGCATCCATAATAATATTCCCTGTGGCAAGCCTGCTTGTAAAGCTTGCGCGTCTGATAGTCCGCGGGGAGGACAGCACGGACGGTATGAGGCTCATACATATACCTGCGAAGGGCTTCGGTTCGTCGGCGGTCGCTGTGTCCTCCGTCGAGCTTGAGTGCGACAGGATGTTCAATCTCGCCCTCAAAAACATGAAGCTCGTTTCAACGGCTATGTACTCCAAGAAGAAGGGCGATATTGACGAGATAGAGTCCAATGAAAAGACCATCGACTATCTGAACCATGAGATAGCGAAGGCACTTGTTGACATCAACAGAGCCGGTCTCGGCGAGCCGGAGGCGCGTGCCATAGACCGTATGCACCATGTCATAACCGACTATGAGCGCATAGGCGATCATGCCGAGAACATAGCGGGGTACATCGTCCATATGCGTGAGGACAAGCTCTCGATATCGGAGTCCGCTATGGAGGAGCTTTCAGTCCTTTTCGCAAAGTGCATTGATATAATCGAAAAGGCCCAGATATGTATGAAGGATTCGCTTGAGATTCCCCTTGCCGACATTGAAACGCGAGAGGATGAGATAGACGAGCTTGTTCAGCAGTATGAGAACAATCATATCGCCCGAATGGAAAAACGCGAATGCTCGGCGGACGCGGGTATGCTCTATGTGGAGATGCTTACCGACCTCGAACGTGTCGGCGATCATGCGCTCAATATAGCTCAGGCGGGTAATATCGCATGATAATAACCTCGGTAAAAAATGAGAAAATAAAAGGGCTCCGCTCCCTCAATACCCGCAAGGGCAGGAGGGAGATGGGGCTTCATCTGATAGAGGGCGAAAGGCTCGTATTCGATGCGCTCGCTTCGGGTATAGTACCCGATACCGTGCTTGTCGCCCAATGGAACGACGCCGTCAAAACAAGGATCGAGGGCATGGGAATTCCTTTTACGGAGGTCACAAACGAGATAATGGAGGCGGTCTGCGATACCGATTCGCCGCAGGGAATCTGTGCCGCCGTGAAAACGCCCGATACGACGCCGCCCGCGAAATATCCGACGGGGCTCATAGTCGCGCTTGACCGCATTCAGGATCCAGGCAACCTCGGAACGGTGCTGCGCACGGCGGACGCCTTCGGTGCGGTCGGAATACTGCTTGGCGAGGGCAGCGCAGACCCGTTCTCGACAAAGACCATGAGAGCCGCTATGGGCTCCACCTATCACATACCCATATGGCAGGGCGTCCTGACGCAGGAGCTTCCGCTTTTGAAGGAGCAGGGCTTCAGCCTCGTCTGCGGTCACCTGAATGGCAGCGAAACGCTTCCCGCCACCGGATGCTCAAAGGTGCTTGTGATCGGCAATGAGGCCAACGGAGCCTCCGATGAGGTCGCAGACCTCTGTGAGCTTTACAGACTTCCCATGAAGGGCAGAGCCGAAAGCCTTAATGCAGCGATCGCCGCCGCGATACTGATATATAAGCTGAGTGAGTAAAGAACAGAATAAAACGGCTGTCACAGACAATTTGCCCGTGGCAGCCTCTTTATTTTCCAAGCCTTCATCACTCACCGAAGAATACGGGCAGCAGCTCCGCGAACCGCGCTTTGAGCGGGCAGGCGACGGCGCGCATATCGGGATGCGCGGCGGGTGCTGTGCGGAGGGCGAAGAAATGCCTCCACTCGCGCAGATTCATGGTGCAGATGAACTCGGTTTTTAACGAGTTGGGCAGCACGCTCCTTGCGGTTTCGGGAGCGACGCCGAGATTGATAAGCTCGAAATAGCTCCTTTCGGCGTTTGCCATGGCAGCCGCCCATGCGTCGTATTCGGCGGTTCCGCATTCCAGCCTTGCGGGCTTTATGAATGTTATCTCCGCTCCGAATTTGTCCTTTGAGTAGTTGCAGTAGCGCGTGCTTTCCTGTGAATAGCTGGCTATGCGGTGGCGTACCCATTCGTGGGAAACGCCGCGGTCAGTTACGATACGGACGCTTATCTGGAAATGCTCTATGGGGCTTTCGTGTCCGCGTGCGAGCATACTTTTTATAAGCCGCTCCGCGCTGCCCTCATCGATATTGCCCTCGGATTTATAGCATACCCTGCCGCAAAGCTCTATGTGACGGTAGACCGTTTCGCGGTCGATGGGGGTTATTATTTCAAAGCCGGGTTCTATTATATTCATATTTAAAGCTCATACCTTTCCTTTTTATCACAGCTCATGCTTTTCTATGCCGTTTTCGGTGCGTACGACTATCTCCTTTATGCCCGCGTTCCTTATGAGGCGCGAACAGATAAGACATGGCGCGGGATTTGCCATCTCCCCGTTCTCATCGAAGCCGGCAAGGTACAGAGTGGAGCCGAGCATATCGCGCCTTGCGGCGGAGATTATGGCGTTCTGCTCGGCGTGTACGGCAACACATTTTTCATACTGCTCGCCATGTGGGATGTTGTTTTTGGCACGCCAGCATTCACCGATGTCGCAGCAGTTGGGCTCGCCCCTTGCCGCGCCGTTGTAGCCGGTAGAGATTATCTCGTCGTTCTTTATTATAACGGCGCCATACCTGCGGCGCAGACATGTCGAGCGTTGGGATACCGCGGCGGCAATGCCGAGATAGTATTCATCCTTGGATATGCGGTGCATTCTTTAGCCTCCTTGACCGTGTTTTAATGATTTTAACATAATTCCCCCAATAACACAACCGGATGCAAGACGCTGATATTGCAAATGTTTTAACTATATTATTTGAAATCGGGTGTGGAAGATGTTATAATACAATCGGAGGTATCAGGTCATGATCTATGAATACATGAATGGCATAAAAACATTATCCGTAATAGGCATGTGCAAGAATGCGGGCAAGACCACGGTTTTAAACGTACTCATAGAGGAATGCGAGAAGCATGACGAGATACTGGGGTTGACTTCGATAGGCCGTGACGGCGAGAGGAGCGACCTTGTCACCAATACCAAAAAGCCTGAGATATTTGTCGGCAGGGGAACCGTAATTGCCACGGCAGAGGGGCTTCTCAAGCAGGGGGATATATCCATGGAGATACTTTCCTCAACGGGACAGTCAACTCCAATGGGCGAGATAATAATAGTCAGGGCTATGTCGGCGGGCTATGTGCAGCTCGGCGGCGCGTCCATAACCGAGCATCAGCAGCTCATAAGGGATGAGCTTTTGGGCTTCGGCTGCGACCGCGTTTTCATAGACGGAGCCATAAGCCGCAAATCCCTCGGCACGCCCGCGCTCTGCGACGGCGTCATTCTAAGCTCAGGCGCGTCCTACGATCCGAATATAGCGGTAACGGTGGGGGATACGGCTTATTTTGCGAGGCTTTTCAGCCTTCCGGTTTATAGCGGAGAAGCGTCCGTAATGCGCTATACGGCGGTTCGTGACGGCGAGCTTACGGGTGCGAACGAGCTTAATGAGCTGATACCCGTACTGCGCGAGGGAGTAAAGGTCTTGATAGTGCGCGGTGCGGTTACGGACAGCACGGCTTCGGCACTTCGCAACATAGGCAAGCTGCTTAAAAATACGCTGATAGTGGCGGAGGACGCCTCAAGGCTGCTGCTCAAGCCCGTGATGTTTGAAAAGCTGCTCGGCTTTACCCGCGGGGTATCGGTGCTGAAGGGAACAAGGCTTGCGGCGGTGACGGTCAATCCGTTTTCCGCATACGGTACGCACTATAATAAATATGAATTTAAGGAACGGGTGGAGGAGGCTCTGCGAATGGCGGAGGTTGACGTCCCCGTTATGGATGTGAAATATGTTTGACGGCAATCAGCTTAACTCCATAGGCTTTCGGTTTGTGATGGACAATATTGAGCTTCTTACGCCCTATGGCGAGGAGCTTGCAAGGCATCCGCATTTTTATGGGCAGGATGAAAAAAACGCGCTCAAGGACGAGCAGCGCAATATAGCGGAGCTGATGGATGAGGTCGGGAAGGATCCCGACGGCATAAATGAGCTTATGAGACTGCTGATGCCGATAAAGGATATAAGAAGATCGGTCGAGAGCCTGAATCTGAGGACGCTTACTGAGGTCGAGCTTTTTGAGATAAAGAGGTTCCTTTTACAGCTTGAGCTGATAGCTCCCAAGATGAGAGGCATTGGTGAAAAGCTTAACGGAATAGATATAAAGGCTATGCCCAAGGCACTCGATTTAACAGACCCGGACGGAACACGTTCCCCGTCGTTCTATGTTTCCGACAGGCTTTCCGAGAAGCTCGGACGGATACGCAGGGAGCGCAGGGAGGTGGACGATCGAATGAAGAAGGACGGCGCGACGGATGAACTCATGGCGTGCCGGACACAGCTTGCCGCACAGGAGGAGGAGGAGAACGCCCGCGTCAGAGCCGATATGTGCGATAGCTTGAAGGCTTATCGGGACGATATGATGAGCAATATCCGCTCCATTGGCAGGCTTGATTTCGCGCTGGGCAAAGCGAGACTCGCGCTCAAATACAACGCCGTCATACCGAACGTCGGAGGAGAGCGGTTCGTAATTGAGGATATGACAAATCCGCGCTTCTCAAGTATGCTTAGGGAAAAGGGACGTAGCTTCGTACCCGTTTCGCTTGAGCTGAGCCGCGGCTCCGTGGTCGTCACGGGAGCCAATATGGGCGGCAAATCCATCGCAATAAAGACGCTTGCGCTCAATACGATGCTTGCCATGTGCGGCTTTGCCGTGTTTGCGGGGAACGCCGAGATACCCATGCTCGACGATGTGTTCATACTCAGCGAGGACAGGGAGGACGCCATGAGCGGGCTTTCGAGCTTCGGCGGCGAGATGAAGGCGTTTGACGATATGCTCCGAGGTACGGAGGGCAAGCGGAATGTGCTTGTGCTTCTTGATGAGTTTGCAAGGGGTACGAATCCGCATGAGGGCGCGGCGATAGTCAGGGCGGCGGCAACGCTGTTCAACAACAGGGGCAGCTATGCGGTGATAGCCACGCATTTTGACGGAGTGGCAAAGCTTGCCATACGTCATTATCAGGTCGCGGGCTTGAGAAATGCCGACGTCGGGGTGCTGCGCTCAAAGATAGGCAGCGGCGGAGCCGATATGCTGGCTGAATTTATGGATTACGGTCTTTACGAGGTTGATCCCTCCGAGGAGCCGCCACGCGACGCCGTTACGATAATACACGCGCTCGGAGTATGCGATGAGTTTACCGAGCTTATAGATATAGAAACGTAATAAATATGGAGGTCTTAATGTATCAGATAAAGCTTTACAATACCGCGACAAGGTCTGTCGAGCCGGTGGTTACGCATGAGCCGGGGAAGCTGACCATGTATACCTGCGGCCCCACGGTGTACCACTATGCGCACATAGGCAATATCAGAACCTACATAATGGAGGATGTGCTTGAGAAGCTGTTCAGGCTGGCGGGATACGAGGTCAAGCGCGGCATGAACATAACCGACGTCGGACATCTGACGAGCGACGCCGATACGGGCGCGGACAAGATGCTTGAGGGCGCGAAGCGCGAGGGCAAAACGGCCATGGAGATAGCCGAGTTCTATACGAACGCCTTCTTTGCCGACTGCGAAAAGGTCAATGTGGCGAAGCCGGAAACAGTCGTTCCTGCAACTTCGTGCATAAAGGAGTTCATAGACCTCATAAGCGTGCTGTTCGATAAGGGATATGCCTATATGGCAGGCGGCAACGTGTACTTTGACACATCCAAGGCAAACGATTATTACAGGCTTACCGGGCATTCCGCCGATGATCTGATGGTCGGCGTGCGCGACGACGTCACCGAGGATACCAACAAGCGCAATAAGTCCGACTTCGTGCTGTGGTTCACGACGTCCAAATTCGGCGAGCAGGAGCTTCGCTGGGATTCCCCGTGGGGCTATGGCTATCCGGGCTGGCATATAGAGTGTTCTGCCATCAGCCTTAAATATCTGGGCGAGTACCTTGATATACACGCGGGCGGCGTTGACAACATATTCCCCCATCACACGAACGAGATAGCGCAGTCCGAGGCGGCGATAGGGCATGAATGGTGCGGGCATTGGTTCCATCCGAGGCACTTGAATGACAAGTCGGGCAAGATGAGCAAGTCCAAGGGCGGCATACTGACGGTCTCCGCGCTTGAGGAAAAGGGCTACGATCCCCTCGCGTACAGACTTTTCTGCCTGCAAAGCCATTATATGAAGCAGCTCGTGTTCTCCTATGAGTCGCTCGATAACGCGGCGTCGGCGTATGAAAAGCTCATTTCAAGGGTTGCTTCCGTAAAAGCCGCCGCAAAGGACGAGAAGGGCGAGGCCGATATGGCAAAGGTCGAGGAATACAAGCAGCGGTTCATAGAGACCGTGGGCGACGACCTCAATACCTCCATGGGACTCACGCTGCTGTATGAGGTGTTGAAGGCGGATATTTCGGCAATGACGAAGCTTGCGATAATAGATGTATTCGATTCGGTGCTGTCGCTCGATCTTCAAAAGGGTGAAATCAAGAACGATGAGGTTTCCGGCGGCGATGAGACCGCGCATCTGGAGGAGCTTCTTGTGAAGCGTGCCGAGGCGAAGAAGAACAAGGACTGGGCAACCGCCGACGCCATACGTGACGAGGTAAAGGCGGCGGGATATTTGATAGTTGATACGCCTGAGGGCGCTAAGCTTAAAAAGATATAAAAGGAGTAGCAAATGAGAGTTTCAAAGAGGATGGTTGTTCTGCTCATGGCAGTCGTGCTTTCGCTGGTGTTCAGCGCGGCGGTATTTGCCGAGCAGAGCGTTGACACGACGGAGGCGGCGGAAGTGCTTACAGCAGCCGCAGAGAGTACGGAGCAGACTTCGACGGGCAACAAGTACAGCATCGGCATCTTCGTCACCGACGGCGAGGGCAACCCCATTCAGAGCGGGGGCCTGATGAGCTGCATAAACGGCGGTATAAATCTTTATGTTGAGCATGATTACACACTCAAGGCAATGTACTATGACGCGGAAGGCAAGACCTATGAAACGAGTGAGCAGCTTATACTCAGCATTGAAACGAGCAGCGAGGAGAGCAGCAAGTATGTCAATTTGGACTTCAACACAGTAAAGCTGTCAGCCGCGCCCGAACCCTATGTGCTGTCCATGCGCGTTGTCAATCCTTCAAGCGACAACGGCGAGGCGAAATTCAGTGCTCAGATAAAGAAATACAATTTCGACCTTACGGATATACTCGTAGCGGCGGTCGGCGTCTATCTGATAGTGGGCGCCATAAGGGGTACCGGCTCCATGTTCAGCGACGAGTTCATAAAGGACGATAAAAAGCAGCAGTTCAAGCGCATAATGCGCATAGTGAGCGTCATTGCAGGCGTCGTGCTTATAGCGACGGCGGTTGTCGGAATACTGTTCGGCTATATCGACTGGACGAAGACGCTAAGGTATGTGCTTCTCGGTATTGCGATCGTTATTCTTATACTGATAGGCGTTATAAACAGCATATTCACGGATAAGGAAAAGAAGGCAAAGGCGCAGATGGGCTCAACGGGCGGGCATACAAGCTCTGCGGCATTCGAGTTCGACGGAACCGAACCCACGCTTGACGACGTTCTGAACGACCTCGAAAAGAAAGAGAAAAGCTCAGAGGTCAAGGAGAAGTAAGGTAGCGGATATGAAGAAAACAAATGAAAGCTCATGGGTATCGCGCTACGCCAAGAGGTACTTTATAGACGCCCTCGGCGCGATGGCAAAGGGACTTTTTGCGACTTTGCTGATAGGAACCATACTGGGAGCCATAGCCACATTGCTCACTCTCCCCATACAGGAGTTGTATGACGCTGCCACGGCTGAGGGAGCGGTCGCTTCCGAGGTGCTTGCCGGCGCGGGCTTCGGCGCGACGCTGCTCTACAATGTCGTAGTATTCCTCAAGGCGATAGTAGCCGTCGCTCAGAACGGGTTCGTTGTTGGCGGAGCCATAGGCGTATCCATAGCGCATGGCATGGGCGTATCGCCCCTTGCGCTGTTCTCCGCGGCTGTTACGGGTGCCGTGGGCTATACGAGCGGAGCCGGCGGAGCAGGCCCCATAGGAGCCTATATCGCCGCCATAGTCGGTGCTGAGCTTGGCAATGCCGTAACCGGCAAGACCAAGGTCGATATAATAGTCGTTCCCGCCGTTTCGATAATCACGGGCGGCCTTGTCGGATACCTGCTCGGCGCACCCCTCGGCGCGTTCATGAAGTGGCTCGGAGGCGTCATAGGGCTTGCTACATTTATGAGTCCCGTCCCCATGGGAATAATCATATCCGTCGTGATAGGGCTTATACTCACCGCTCCCATATCGAGCGCGGCTATATGCTCCATGATATTCGTCGTGACGAGCGAGATGGACGCCAACACGGCGTACGGACTCAAGCTTGCCGCGGGAGCCGCGACGGTCGGCTGCTGCTGCCAGATGGTGGGTTTCGCGGTCGCGTCCTTCCGTGAGAACCGTGTGGGCGGTCTGCTGTCCCAGGGCATAGGCACATCCATGCTTCAGGTTCCCAATATTATGAGGCATCCTGCCATACTCATTCCTCCGACGCTTGCCGCCGCCATACTCGGCCCCATTGCGACTACCATACTGCCCATGTTCAATACGGGCATAAACGCCGGCATGGGTACATGCGGCTTCGTCGGTCAGATAGGCACGTTCATAACGATGCTTGATATGGGCGAGGGCTGGCTTGGTATCACCTTAAAGGTGCTTGCACTCCATATTGTCCTTCCCGCGCTCATCGCGTTCGGCACGTCCGAGCTTATGAGAAAGATAGGTTGGATAAAGAAGGACGATATGCTGCTTGATTGACGCGGCAAAACATTACTCGTTTTCGGACTGTCCACGCGGCAGTCCGTTTTTTGTGTGTTTTTTTAAAAAAGGGCTTTACAACACGCAGGGTCTTTGCTAAAATTGCGCAGTGGGTATGATTAAAACGAAAGGGATGGGCGCAAAATGGATTTTACCATAAAGAACGCGAGGTTCATAACGAGCGTTGGGCTGGGCAGCGAGCTGCCGGAAAAGCGCGCGGCGGAGATAGCCATAGTCGGCAAATCGAATGTGGGCAAGTCGTCGCTCATAAACTCGCTCTGCGGCAGGAACAAGCTCGCCAAGACCTCGTCAACGCCCGGCAAGACAAGGCTTATAAACTATTTTCTGCTCAATGAGGAGTTCTATCTTGTGGATCTTCCGGGGTACGGATATGCCGCCGCACCCAAGTCTGAGCAGCAGAAATGGGGCAGACTGATGGAGGATTACCTCTCATCCGGGCGTGTTGACCATATCTATATGCTTATCGACATCCGTCACGAGCCGACGGCGCATGACCGTCAGATGTTCGGGTACATAATCTACTACGGCATACCCTATACGCTGATAGCCACAAAAGCGGATAAGCTTGCCAAGACCAAAAGGAAGCAGGCGGCGAACGCCGTGGCGAAGCAGCTCGGTGCGCCTCCGTACGCTGTAGCGTACTCGTCCGAATCGGGGGACGGCAAGCAGGAGCTTTTGCAGAGGATAGACGCGGTGGTTCATCCTCTGTCGGAATAATTTTTTTTCAAACCCTATTGACATACGGTACATAGGTGAGCATAATAAGTAACGATAAAGCTGTACAACGCGGCTGACTTTGCGATTTGGAGGGAATTTTTATGGGCCTTAAAAAATGTCCGAGGTGTGAGCTTAATTATATAAAGGATGATGAAAAGCTTTGCAATGTTTGCAAGAGGTCTGCCAAGCTCTCGAATGAGAGCGAGGAGGAGGCAATGTGCATAGAATGCGGCGAGCATCCCGCGTTAAAGGGCAAGGAGCTTTGCAGCGAATGCTATAGGGAAAGCATACGCATAAACAGCCAGAACAAGCATAAAAATGACGGCGTGGATTACGGCGATGTGGATGATGTTACCGACGTTACAATGCCCGATGAGGAGATACCGATGGGCAGTCTGCCTGACGAGATAGCCGGCGACTTTGCCGATGAGCCTGTCTCGGAGCAGAGCAAGGACGACGGTGAGATAGAATTCACGAAAGGTCTGTCCATAGAGGTTCTGGAGGAGGAAGAGGACAGCGAGCCCGATGACGATTTTGAGATAGATGAGGGCATCACTCCGGCAAGGAGAAAGCATAGATAAAGCCATGAAGCTGTTTGCCATTGCCGATATTCATATGGATGGCGGCGCGGGCAAGCCCATGGATGTATTCGGAAGCCGATGGGAGAATCATTGTGAGCGGATATTCAGCTCATGGCGGGATGTCGTTGGCGAAACCGACGTCGTATTGATACCCGGCGACATATCATGGGCAATGCGCTTTGATGATGCGCTGCCCGATCTGATGAGCATATCCGAGCTTCCCGGAACAAAGCTCCTGCTGAGGGGAAATCATGATTATTGGTGGGGTTCGCTCACAAGGATGAGAGCAAAGCTCCCCTCCGATATGAAGCTTGTGCAGAACGACGCCGTTGACTGCGGAAGCTTTGTGGTATGCGGCTCAAGGGGCTGGCTGCTCCCGACCGAATCGGGCTTCTCTGATGACGACAGAAAGATATATGAGCGTGAGCTTATTCGCCTGAAGCTGTCATTGGGCTTTGCGGAGCGTTTGGCGGGCGGTACAAAGCCCATTATTGCGATGCTGCATTACCCGCCCATGATGCGTGACGCGCGTCCTACGGGCTTTACGGAGCTTCTGGAGGGTCATAAGGTTATGCGCTGCCTGTATGGGCATCTGCACGGCTCGAAGGCATGGGAAATAGGCTTTCAGGGCGAGCATGGAGGTGTGAATTATGCCCTCTGCTCCGCTGACAGCCTCGATTTCAAACTGATGCAGGTGGAGGAATTTGAAACCCTTGAAATGATGCAGGCGCAGGATTTTGACCTTTTAAAAAACTGTGAAAAGCTATAAACCAAAATGCTCGGTCAATGCGCCGAGCGTTTTTTCTATCGTGCTGTTTTCATCACGAACGAGAGTGTAAAATCCGCTGTCGGCGAAGGCGTCATACACCTCTTTTGAATTTATCCTCTCAAGGCATTTGCGGTAATTCGCCATAGCCCGTTCGGGATTCTCCGCCTGATTTATAAGGCTCAATATGAACTGCTTTTCGGGATCGTCCCTGTCAAAGAACCTGTCTACCGACATGCTTTGAGGACAGAGCATCACGGCTGTATGGTCAAAGTCGGATATTTCCCGCAGGCTTTTTACGGAGATATTCGTATCGACAAATATGAGCTTTTCTTCGGGTATGAGCTGCAAGAGCCTTATTATTTCCAGGCTCTCGGCTTCCCTCGCGCAGCCATCAATCCATGCGGCGTATTCGTCGGGTGTGCGGCTGATGAACTCCTGCCAATCCTTCATCGTATCAAAGTAGGAGAGGCAAGGCTGATGCTCCTTATCTATATGCTTCATAAAAACGTCGTGATAGTTTTCGCCGCAGCAAATGCCGCCGAACTTCTCCGCTAAAAGCTTAACGGCGGTCGATTTGCCCGCATAGGCGGTTCCCGCAGCGCGCACGCGCCGCGATAGGCGCGGAATCTCGAAAAATCAAGCAAGATTTACCGCTCCTGCGAGAAATATCCTTGTTTTTTTGAAAAACGGCAGGGAAGAACGGCAAAAATCGATTGAAAGCTATATGCTTTAAATCAGCTCATTCTCAAGACGTTAATTAATCATTGTCTACTTTAGTATGTTGCCCGGTATCAGCATAAGCCCTCCGAATCATACATACTTCAATATGTCCATGGGCTCCACGGCGATGAATGTCGCCCCGGCGTTTTTCAGCTCGTCGTATGCGCCGTATCCGTACAGAACGCCGATTGAATCCAAGCCGTTCTCCTTTGCGCCGATTACATCATGCTCCCTGTCGCCTATCATAATGGCTGACGAGTTGTCCTTTATGCCGCCTTTTTCAAGAGCGTATTCTATAACAGCTCCCTTTTTGTTTCGGGAGGCGTCAAGGGAAGCCCCTGCCGCAACATCAAAATACTCGTAAAGCCCGAAATGCTTCAGTATTTCAACGGCAAATATCTCAGGCTTGGATGTTGCCATAATGAGCGTTTTACCATCCTGTTTTAACCGTTTCAGCAGGTCGGGTATCCCGTCATAGACCTCGTTTTCAAACATTCCGCGCTTTTTAAAATATTCCCTGTAATAGCCTATCGCAAGCTCGCATTGCTCGTCGGAAAAGCCGTAATATGTCTGAAAGGAATCCTTCAGCGGAGGCCCTATGAACTTGTACAATTCAGACCTGACGGGTATTTTCACATTGAATTTGCCGAGCGCGTACATCACGGAGTTGGTTATGCCGATTCCGGGATCGGTAAGGGTTCCGTCCAGATCGAAAAGCAGGTATTTATACATAGGATACTCCTTATGCGTTTAATATGAACAATCCCCCGGAGCCTTCCGAGGGATTGTTTGATACATTCAATTATTTGTTCTTGTTAGCCTGAGCCATAACCTCGTCAGCGAAGTTATCCTCGCGCTTCTGGAGACCCTCGCCCATCTCATAGCGGACGAACTTCTTGACCTCGAAGCGGCCGGCGATCATGTCGCGGACGGACTGGTCGGGGTTCTTAACGAAGGGCTGCTCAAGCAGGCAGACTTCCTTGTAATACTTCTCGATGCGGCCTTCAACCATCTTCTCGATGATGGCGGCGGGCTTGGGCTTCGGCTCGTTCATAGCCTGTGCGCGGAGAACCTCGCGCTCGTGATCGAGCTCAGCCTGATCGCAGTCGTTCTTGTCAATGCAGGTGGGCTTTGCGGCGGCAATCTGCATTGCGACGTCGTGAACAGCACCGGCTTCTTCCTTGCAGCAGACCTGAAGGAGAACGCCTATTTTACCGCCCATGTGAACATAGCTGTCGCAAACGCCCTCGATCCTCTCGAAACGGCGAACGGAGATCTTCTCACCGATCTTGGCGACGGAGGTGTTGATGAGGTTCTCGATGGTCATTGACTCGTCAAGAGCGTATGTCTGGGTCATCAGCTCCTCAACGGAAGCGGGGTTCTTCTTGGCGATGTGCTTTGCGATATTGCGGACAAGCTCCTTGAAAGCGTCGGTCTTGGCAACGAAGTCGGTCTCGCAGTTTACTTCTACGATGACGCCAACGCCGCACTCGTCGCATACGAAGCAGTCAACGATACCCTCGGCGGCAATGCGCAGGGCCTTCTTTGCGGAAGCGGCAAGGCTCTTCTCACGAAGATAATCCAGAGCCTTCTCCATATCGCCGTCGCACTCCTTGAGAGCCTTTTTGCAATCCATCATGCCGGCGCCGGAGCGCTCACGCAGGGTCATAACGTCTTTAGCGGTGAATTCCATGGTTGTTTCCTCCGAATAATTAATTAAAAGTTGTCCTCTTCGGTTTCCTCTGCCTTTTCGATGGTGGTATCGACGGCATGTTCGGTCATCTGCTCGCCCTGCTTGCCCTCAAGAACGGCGTCTGCAATCTTGGCGGCGATCAGCTTGACGGCACGGATGGCGTCGTCATTGCCGGGAATGACGTAATCAACGTCGTCGGGATCACAGTTGGTATCAACTATGGCGACTATGGGAATACCGAGACAACGGGCTTCCTGAACAGCTATATGCTCCTTGCGGGGATCGACGATGAACATGCAGGCGGGGAGCTTCTTCATCTCCTTAATGCCGCCGAGGTTCTTCTCAAGCTTGCCCTGGATGTACTTGAGCTTAACGACTTCCTTCTTGGGGAGAAGGTCGAAATCGCCGTTTTCTTCCATGCGCTCGATCTCACGGAGCTTTGCGATACGGCTCTGGATGGTCTTGAAGTTGGTGAGAAGACCGCCGAGCCAACGCTGATTGACATAGAACATCTCGCAGCGCTTGGCTTCCTGCTCGATGGACTCCTGAGCCTGCTTCTTTGTGCCGACGAAAAGAACCGTGCCGTTATCCATGGCGACGTCGCGGACGAAGTTATAGGCCTCGTCTATCTTCTTGACGGTCTTCTGAAGGTCGATGATGTAGATGCCGTTGCGCTCGGTGAAGATGTACTCGCGCATTTTGGGGTTCCAGCGGCGGGTCTGATGACCGAAATGTACGCCCGCTTCGAGGAGCTGCTTCATAGAAATGACTGACATAAAAAATAACCTCCCGTTAATTTAAATTCCTCCCCAAGCTTCATCCTGTGCGGTACCGCTGTTCAAGCGGACGGGCCGCGCAGTCCACCGGGTGAGTTTTATGCCAAAAGTTATTATAACACAGCGGAAATTCCGACGCAAGCACGAAACCTGCCGACAGCACTATATATTTTGGATTTGCTGTGAAAACGCTTGACAAATTCTCGAAGAAAAGGTAGTATAGGCATGCAGTCTACAAGAATAGAATGAAGCTTTGAAAGGATGTATCCATGGATAACAAAACAGATGGCTCAGAGGAGAAACTGCTCTGCGAGAGCGATCATCGTTTTATGAGCCTTATATGGGACAATGAGCCCATAAGCTCCGCCGAGCTTGCGAAGCTCTGTCTTGAGGAGTTCGGGTGGAAAAAATCCACATCATATACGATGCTGAAAAGGCTCTGCGACAAGGGGCTTGCGAAGAACGAGAACTCGGTCGTTTCATCGCTTGTGCCGCGCAGCGAGATCAGCGAAAGGGAGAGCAACATATTTGTAAAGCGAAGCTTTGGCGGCTCGCTTCCGGGATTTCTTGTATCGTTCCTCAAGTCCAAAAAGCTTTCAAAGGCTGAGGCGGAGGAGCTTATGAATCTTATTGAGGATCATGTTGAGTAGGAGGATGCTATGGAAGGCGTATTTCTGAAAATAATCGATATGAGCTTTGCGGCGAGTATTGTCATAGCCGTTATAAGCCTTGCGAGGCTCATTTTGAAAAAAGCACCCAAGAAATGGTCGTATTCTCTCTGGATAGCGGCGGCGTTCCGCCTTTGTTGTCCCGTGAGCATCGGCGCGGCATTCAGCATATTCCGCATAGTCCCGAAGAGCGGAATATCGCTCGTGGGCGGCGGATTGAGCGATGAGGCGTTCCGGCT
The DNA here is from genome assembly GCA_902787375.1 of uncultured Eubacteriales bacterium. Taxonomy (GTDB): domain Bacteria; phylum Bacillota; class Clostridia; order Christensenellales; family CAG-138; genus UBA3857. The sequence continues at coordinate 1,048 of CADAGD010000010.1, read as the reverse complement.
CGGAGCGGCGGCGGAAGCCCGTACCGCTGTGGAGAATATCGCCTCCCAAGCGGTTCCGGGGATAACTTCAAACGCGCCCGCTGTCACGGCTTCGCCAGTGGCGGGATTCGCCTCCGGAGCGGCTGAAGCGGTCGGCGGTATCACTCATGCGCCCTCCGCGCCCGCGGCAGTATCCGCGTTCGGCACGGAGCGGCTTATAAGCATTGCCGCAATGGTCTGGATAGTCGGCGTAGCCGCGCTTGCCTTATACGCGCTTGTAAACTATGTGTTGCTCAGAAGAAGGCTCATCGGAGCCATGAAGTGCGGCGATAAGGACGTGTTCTGCACGGACGCCATTGAGTCGCCGTTCATACTCGGCGTATTCAAGCCGCGCATATACATACCGTTCGGGCTTTCGGACGAGGAGCGCAGCTATGTTGTCGCGCATGAGAGATGCCATCTCAAGCGCGGCGATCATATGGTCAAGGTGTTCTCGTTCATACTGCTCGCGATTCATTGGTTCAATCCGTTCTGCTGGTTCGCGTTCTTCCTTATGAGCCGTGATCTTGAGATGAGCTGTGACGAGAAGGTGCTTTCGGACAGCATGGACATAAAGAAGGCATACAGCAGGACTTTGCTTTCATTCGCCATCGAGCAGGGAGCTTTCCCGAAGCCCAGCCCGATAGCCTTTGCCGAGAGCGGAGTTAAGGGCAGAGTCAAGAACGCCATGAGATATAAGAAGCCGAGGCTTGCGGTCTCGTTGACGGCGACGGTGCTTTGCATTCTCGTCGGGGCGATATGCGTACTCGATCCGGCGGCAAGCGCGAAAGCCGAGAGTGAAGCGATGTCGGCGGAAGTCGATATGACGGAAGTGCCTGCTATGCAGGCTGCGGCAACGGAAGCGGCAAACGGCGACGTACCCGACGGTACGGAGGAAACGACGGAACAGCCCTCGGCTGTAACGGGCATAGCGGACTATTGCGTATCCCTTAAACCAAACGAGCCCGTCATGGTCGATATCGACTTTGACGGTGTTGAGGACAGAGTGCTGTTTAAGCAGGAGCCTGCT